>OMKD01000301.1 GCA_900299495.1 Sphingobacteriales bacterium | reverse complement strand
CCCAAGCTTCGCAGAATGCAATTGGAACTGATGCTGCTGTAGTGTTACCATATTTCTGAATGTTATTGAACACCTGATCATCTCCAAGTCCTAATCTTTTTTGAACAAAGGAAGCAATCCTTAGATTTGCTTGATGTGGAATCAGCATATTAATATCACTAGCCTGAAGTTTAGCGTCTTCAAGAACCTCGCCAATAACTTCAGGGAATTTAGTAACCGCTAGTTTAAATACAAATTGACCTTCCATTCTTGGGTAATAATGGCCTTCTTTAAGCATTTTCTCTGTAAAGAAAATCTCTCCATATTCAATAGACTCATCAAAACCATAATCAGTAGGTTCTTCAAGCTTGTCGTTGTAATAACCACCATGAGAACCTGGAGCCAAAAAGGCTAACTTCTCAGCGTATGT
The DNA here is from genome assembly GCA_900299495.1 of Sphingobacteriales bacterium. Taxonomy (GTDB): domain Bacteria; phylum Bacteroidota; class Bacteroidia; order Chitinophagales; family Saprospiraceae; genus AM-2324. Next base: position 2,389 of record OMKD01000301.1, on the reverse strand, counting down.
TCCATCTGCATGAAGTCTTGTACTCAGGATTCCCTGCTCTTTATTCTCTGTACGTTGGACAATTGCTGCACCTGCACCATCACCAAAAATCACTGTAACTGCGCGTCCTCTGGTAGAAAAGTCCAGCCCCATAGAGTGCATTTCTGATCCAACGACCAATATGTTTTTATACATACCAGATTTGATATACTGATCTGCTATGGATAATGCATACAAAAATCCAGAACATTGATTACGAATATCAAGTGCACCTACCTCTTTATTGGTAATGCCTAATTCTCTTTGTAAAAGCACCCCACATCCAGGAAAATAGTAATCTGGAGAAAGTGTAGCAAAAATGATGAAATCTACATCCTCCTTATCGATACCCGCTCGCTCAATAGCTTGAGTTGACGCTTTTGCAGCCATTGTCGTAGTTGTCTCTTCATGCTTTTTTGCATAACGACGTTCTTTTATTCCTGTACGCTCCTGAATCCATTCATCAGAAGTGTCCATTACTTTTGAAAGATCATCATTGGTAACTACGCGCTCTGGGAGGTATTTACCCAGACCTGCTATTTTAGATTGGTACATATTGCCGGTTTTATTTTTTTAATTCTAATTTAGGACTCTATATTAACTTACAAATTTTCGACAAGTTAGAGATTATGGATGAAAATCATTATTTGATTCAGAAAGAAAGACCATCCTTAGGACAGATTATCTTGTTCTCGCTTGGGCAAATGGGCTATTCATTGGCTAGTTTTAGTGCTATTAATTTGTTGGTTTTTTTCTTCATGCCACCGGAAACAGGAGGGGAGAGTATATTTCCTCAGTACATTTATACTGGAACGGTTTTTGGAGTATTAACCCTGTTGGGGGTTCTTAATTTCGGATCAAGAATCTTTGATGCGATTACAGATCCAATGATTGCCTTCTGGTCTGATAAGAGTGATTTTAAGCTGGGTAAGCGTAAAACGATGTTGCTTATTGCCGCTATTCCTTTTGCAATTCTATCATTCCTTGTTTTTTATCCAATTAGTGAAAGCCATAATGTGAATGGCTATTGGCTCGCAATATGTCTCTTTGCTTTGTACTTATTTATGACCATGTACACTGTACCTTATAATGCGCTAATATCAGAATTAGGGCATCATAAGGCAGACCGATTGAGAATAAGTACTGCTATTTCTTTAACCTGGGCTTTGGGTTTTGTTATCGGTAATCTTGCTTATTCCTTACCGTCTGTTTTTGTTTCAAGCTATGGATATACAGAGACAGAAGCTTTTCAGGCAGTGATTTTGATCTTTGCAGTGTTTTCACTGCTTTGTCTCTTGAGTCCTGTATTCTTTTTAAATGAAAACAGGTATGCGGTACAGAACACCAATGAGACGAATTGGCGTATTTCTCTTAAGATGGTTATGCGGGATAAAAACTTTAGGATCTTTTACCTTGCAGATACTATTTTTTGGTTCTCTCTGAATATCATCCAAATCGGAATAGCATACTATGTAACCTTAGTTTTTGAAATGGATAAAAGTATGGCAACAACTTTTATGATGATTGCCTTCTTTAGTTCACTTGCGCTGTATTATCCAATAGGTAAACTAGCCAAGCGATTTGGGAAAAAGAAAGTAATACTGAGTTCATTGATCTGCTTTGCTATTACATTTTTAATGTTGTTTGCGGTTGATTACCTTCCTAATATAAGTGGTATCTTATTTTATGTTCTTGCGATAGGAGCAGCCTTCCCATTAGGTGTGATGGGGATACTGCCTAATGCCTTAATAGCTGATATTATTCATGATTCAGAGGATGCTAATGAGCATGCTTTATCGGGAATGTATTATGCTATACGGAACATGATGACGAAATTTGGGGTGTCATTTGCTAATCTAGTATTCCCAAGTTTATTACTTTTGGGGAAATCTATTGATAACCCATGGGGTGTTAAACTTTCGGCACTTGTTGCTATGGTTTTTTGTTTAGTAGGTTGGATAGTACTTAAAAAGTTTAAAGAACCTGTAAAGGCTTAGGATATGAACCAAAAAGGATTAGGTCAAACTAAATTTGAATTTGAGGGACAAACCGCTTTTTATAGAGGAAAAGTGAGAGATGTTTATAGTTTCGGTGAGCAACTATTGATGATTGCAAGTGACAGAATTTCTGCATTTGATCATATTTTGCCAAGGCCTATACCACACAAAGGACAGGTTTTGAATCAAATTGCAGCCTATTTTTTAGACGCCTGTTCTGATATCTGTCCAATTTGGCTAGAATCAACTCCTGATCCAAATGTGGCTGTAGGTAAACGCGTAGATCCCTTCCGTATAGAAATGGTTATTCGCGGTTATCTTACCGGACACGCCTGGAGAACCTACAAGTCCGGCGAACGTATCCTTTGTGGTGT
>OMKD01000300.1 GCA_900299495.1 Sphingobacteriales bacterium | reverse complement strand
TTCATTTTCTCTGGGGAGTCATCAGGATAGTTTTCCACATCGTTAGAAGAGATACCTACTGAACCAATGCCTTTTGAGGCATAGTCGTTACATAGTTTTACTAATTCTTCATTGATGTGAATAACATACGGACAATGGTTACAAAGAAAGATAACCAAGGTACCATTTTCTCCTTTTATATCTGAAAAGCTAATATCCTTGCCAGACACAGTGTCCGGAAGCGTAAAGTCTGGAGCCATAGTCCCCAGATCAATCATATTTGATTCTGTAAATGCCATAATTAATTACAATTCGGGTTTATACCTAGTACATATTTGTTAAGAACATCGATAGAGTCTGTAGTGTTGTCCCCATCGAATCCTTTTATATCTTCGTTATTCATTTGTGTGCTCGCAAACTCAGTCAGTTTGGTAGAGACTGGCAGGTAAGACCAATGCCATTTTTCCATATTATAGCCATAAGGTCTGTCCTCTCCTTTCTCACTATACACTTGACAAAAACCAAAGGAACCAGCATTGGCTTCAAGCCATTCATACTCTTTTAATCCCTTGCCCGTTTCAAAGTAGTCGTTTTCAAGATTATTAAGATCTATATCTGTGCCCCAATGATGTCTTGAAGTTCCTGGCATAGAACTATACTCTAGAATTTTAAGAGCTCTTTGAGCAAATCCAGGATGTGAAACGGTCAGGTCTTTACCAGAAACCTTGGTTATACCATTCCATTTTCTCTCCCAGATTCCCTTTTGGTAATCAAAGGGTCTTGTTGCAGAAACAATCTTGAATTCAATACCTTCCTTTGCAGCTGCATCAACCATTTCCATGTATGCCTCGTAGGCATCTGTCCTCATATAGATATCCTTTTTACTGGTATATCTGTCCTCAATTTTAGAGAAATCCTCATGGGTAGCAGGATTGAATTTCCCCATTAGGTAATCCTTACTAAGGTAAGACTCTTTGATTGTATCCTGCCCTGAAGTTAGGGTAGGTAAAGCTTCTTGAGCATCAGTTTCATTGGACTTTTTCTCTTCTGCATTGCAAGCTGTTAGTAAAGCTATCAATACAAAAACGGCTAGGATAAAAGGTCTCATAGTGGATGTTAATATTTGAATTCAATATGTTTGATTGGATAACCAAACAACTTTTCTTTTTTGATTAGATCCGCAACTTTTTGAGGTACTTCCTGCTCCCATCCTGCTTCATCATTTTTAATTTTCTGAAGCACTCTCCAGGAGAAGATGTGTAAAATGTCCTGGTTGTAGTTTTGGATATCAACGATTTGTCTGATCTCTTTAAGGTATTTGAAAAGGAACTTGATATCCTCTGGTACAGGCATGTTATCAGAATTCATAATTTCAGAACTACCTTCCTGAAATGCCGGATATACATAAAAAGAGGCATTCTTTTTGAAGAGTTTGCCGAAGGTCTCCAGGTGATTTCTCGACTTTGCTGATTCGTACTTTAGGTGAACAATATTCATTAAGTCTCGTACTCCAATTACAATACCTACCTGCTCAACCTTAAAATCCTTAAGGTATTTTATAAGTTCAGTCTGATCCTCTAATTGAGTAAGTACAACGGTTTGCTCAAGTTCGGCAAGCAAATCTGCTCTTTGTAGAAAATCAGCTTCATCAATTTCATCAAGTTCAGTCGCTCTATTCAGATTCTCCAGTGTGATTTCTGTCAATTGATAGAGTTTATCTGGATTTTCAAGATCTTCTCTGAACTGTTCCGTTCCACTATGGATCATATCCCAATTTACATGCGTAATGGGTCTGAAACTTCCGCGGACCAATAATGGATTTTTTCTGTATAAAAACTCAGATCCATGAATTGGAGCTTTATCCTTACCGAACATTGTAACCTTGCAGATCTTATTACGAATCAGATAAAGAGAAAGCAGTCGATTATCTAAATCGGTAAAATCTGGTCCTGTAAGACGAACCATATCTATTTCTACACGACCATGCAATCCATCTATAAGGGATTGAAGCATGGTTTCCGGTTCTTTGTAGTATTTGTAACAAGCATAGATCATGTTTACACCAAGAATTCCTATGGCTTGCTGTTGAAGGGTATTATCCTTGTCCTTCATTTTTACATGAAGAACTAAATCGTTTGGTTCAGAGTCTGGATTTAATTGAAAACGAACACCCATCCATCCGTTACCTTTAATGGTACGGGTATAATTTACAGCAGCTATAGAATTTGCGAACACAAAGAATCTGGCACCAGGTCTTTGTTGCCTTAGGCGATCTGACATTAGTACATACTCGTGATCCAGCATTTTATATAATCTGGGTTCACATACATAACGGCCACTTTTCTCTAGTCCGTAGATCTTGTCGGAAACAACTTTATCATAAGCGGACATCGTTTTTGCGATTGTTCCAGCAGCTGCACCAACCTGAAAGAAGTGTCTGGCAACTTCCTGTCCAGCACCAATTTCGGCGAAGGTTCCATAGATCGAATTGTTTAGGTTGATTTCCAGTGCTTTTTGATCTGTTTCGAGAAGTTGACGACTCATTCCTATTGTGTTGATTCTATGATTTACAGTAAAATTAATATTTTAAGAACGAAGTTTTACTTAATGCTGTTCCTTTTAACCAATCTGTAAGGCACTAAAAAATAATATTTTGTATTTTTGTGCAAAATTTAGTTGTTATGTTTCCAGAGTATGATGTAATTGTGGTTGGGGCGGGGCACGCAGGTTGTGAAGCTGCGGTGGCTGCTGCTAATATGGGGTCAAAGGTAATGTTGGCAACGATGAACATGCAGACAATTGCCCAAATGTCTTGTAATCCTGCAATGGGTGGGGTTGCAAAAGGGCAGATCGTGCGTGAGATCGATGCACTCGGAGGATTGTCCGGGATCATTACAGATGCAACCCGTGTACAATTCAGAATGCTAAATCGTTCAAAGGGACCAGCGATGTGGAGCCCAAGGGCTCAATCAGATCGCCATATGTTTGCAGCGATGTGGAGACAGAAACTAGAGGAAAATCCAAATGTAGATTTCTGGCAGGAGATGATCGTTGGTTTGGTTGTAAAGGATGGTGTTGTGAAAGGTGTTAGAACCAGCATAGGTCTTGAAATTCCTGGTAAAACGGTTATTCTTACAAATGGTACTTTCCTGAACGGACTTATTCATATTGGTGAAAAACAATTTGGTGGTGGTCGCGCTGGTGAACGCGCAGCTACTGGACTTACAGCGCAACTTACTGAGTTAGGGTTTGAAGCTGGAAGGATGAAGACTGGTACTCCTCCGAGAGTGGATGGTCGCACTCTGGATTGGTCGAAGATGGAAGTTCAGCATGGAGATACAGATGTGGAAGGTCGATTTAGTTTCACGGATTCTAAACTTCCTGAAAAGCAGATTCCTTGTCACATATCTTATACCAATTCGGCGGTACATGAAATGCTGAAGACGGGGTTCGAACGTTCTCCAATGTTCAATGGTACCATTCAGGCACTAGGACCAAGATATTGTCCGTCTATTGAAGATAAAATCAACAGGTTTGCAGATAGAGACAGACACCAATTATTTGTGGAGCCAGAAGGTTGGAATACCTGTGAGGTTTATGTGAATGGTTTCTCATCTTCATTACCTGAGGATGTTCAGTATAAAGCAATGCGTTTAATTCCTGGTTTTGAAAATGCAAAAATGTTCAGACCGGGTTATGCAATAGAATATGATTTTTTCCAACCCACACAGCTTAAGCCAACACTGGAGACGAAGCTTGTAAAGAACCTGTTCTTTGCGGGACAGATCAATGGTACAACAGGTTATGAGGAGGCCGGTGGTCAGGGATTAATGGCGGGTATAAATGCACATTTAAATATTCATGAGCAGGATCCGTTTATACTTAAGCGTTCGGAGGGGTATATCGGTGTACTTATTGATGATTTGGTGAATAAAGGTACTAAGGAGCCTTATAGAATGTTTACTTCAAGAGCAGAATACCGTATACTGCTTCGTCAGGATAACGCAGATGTTAGATTGACTCCACTTGCACATAAGATTGGCATGCTGGGTATGGAGGAGCGCATGGATAGCGTGAATAAGAAACTTGAGGAGGAGAAAGAGATTGCTAAGTTCTTTGCTAATCATAGTGTAGAACCGGATGTATTGAATAAAACGCTTGAAGAAATAGGAGATAGTCCTTTACGTCAAAAGGTAAAGTTGCTTCCTGTTTTACTTCGTCCAAAATTGAATATGGGTATCCTTGCGGATGCAGATAGTGAGGTTGGTACCTTCTTATCTTCTTATGATAAGACAACGCTGGAGTACGCAGAAGTTGGCATGAAGTATGCTGGATATATCAAGAAAGAACAAGAGATGGTGGATAAAATGATTCGTCTTGAATCAGTAGCGTTAAAAGAGGATGAGGATTATGATTCATTAGAATCCCTTTCTTTAGAAGCCAGAGAAAAACTTAATAAAGTTAGACCTCTTTCAATTGGTCAGGCAAGTAGAATCTCTGGAATCTCACCTTCAGACATTTCAGTGCTTCTTGTTCACAAGGGAAGATAATGTATGAAGAAAGAATTTCTGGTTAACATCTCTATCCTTTTAGGCTTAAATCTATTTATTAAGCCGCTCTATGTTTTTGGTCTTGAAAGAGGGGTTCATGATCGATTGGGTAATGAGTCCTTCGAATTATATCTGAGCCTTTTCAGTTTAGCCGTGATTTTTCAGATCATTAATGATTTGGGTAT
>OMKD01000299.1 GCA_900299495.1 Sphingobacteriales bacterium | reverse complement strand
TCAGGAGATTTGGCTTGGTTGCCAACTGGGCGTCTGACTTTCCAGGATGTGCAGGGAGGTACAACTCAAGTAGTTCTGCCGGTATACAGAGAAAGAAATAACTTTAGGTTAGCTGCATTCCACCGTTTAGATCTTGGTTTGATTATTAAGTTCTATCCGAAATGGGGTGAAAGCGACTTAAGTATAAATGTGATTAATGCATATGACAGAAGAAATGCATTCTTCTTATTCCTGGAACCTGAGTTTGCAGAGGAGACTGGTGCTGGAGGTGAATTATTTGAAATTCCAGAAAGAATCAAAGCTACACAGGTTTCCCTATTCCCAATTCTTCCATCCATTTCATGGAATTTTAAATTTTAGATGATGAGAACGATTAAATCAATTGTATATACTGCAATTTGTTTTGCAACCTTAGTCTCCTGTGATTTGAATCAGGAGATTGAAATAGAACTCCCGGAGTATACCCCACAGATTGCGGTGGAGTGTTATGTGGAAAGTGGAAAACCATTCAATTTACTGCTGACTAAATCTGTTGGCTACTTTGATCCTTTGGTTGTTGATCCTCAGGAGTACTTAGAACAGATTCTTGTGAATGATGCAACTGTTAGTATCTCGGCAGGAAATGATAAGTACGAACTTGATAATGGGGTTTTCCTAGATCCAGTATCTTTCAAGTTGAATAATTATGGTAGAGCAGATGCTTTGGAATTCGATCCGGGAACGGAGCTAGCTTTAGAAATTCAGTTATCTGATGGAACTATACTTACCTCTGCAACCACTGTTTTAGAGCCCTTGGAAATTGATAGTGTGTCCATTGAGTTTAATGAAATCCAGGAAGATATGGCAAGATGTCTAATTTTTGGAGATGATAATGATCCTGATATCAACTATGTACGCAGAATGCTGCATGATGGAAGTCTGGATAGTTTAGTGATTGACTTTGTAGCAACTGACGAATTTACAGAAGGGGATCGATTTATCTTTGGAAGTGATTATAGTTTTGAAAGAGGAGATACCATTATAAACACGCTTATACACATTAATAAAGAATACTATGATTTTTATCAAAGTGTCCAAGGGGCAGCCTTTGTAAATGGTAATCCATTTGGCCAGCCTGGTCAAATAATTTCGAATATTGAAGGAGAAGGAAATCCGATCGGAATCTTTACCTGTATAACTGTGGATACTACTTTTAACATAGTTCCGGAGTGATTGAGCTTAAATAGTTCATACACAGAACCCATAAGCATTTGTGTTTATGGGTTTTTCTATGTCTTTACCTTTTGTAAATAAGAAAATTATATCTACCTTTGTGCCGCTAAAATATTTTTATAACCAGATAGGTGAAAAGACTATCATAAAATTTTTCTTTCAACATGGAAGAAAACAAAGAAGTGCAAGAAACTCCTCAAGAGGAGCAAGCGACACCAGAAGTACCTCAGGTAGAGGACAAAGGTGCACACGATGATTATGACTGGAGCGGAGGAGCTAACCAAAAGCTTTCTTACACAGAAGACGAAATCAAGAAGTATCTTCAAGAGTATGAATCAACACTTAATGCTGTTGAGGAAAATGCGCTTGTAAAAGCAAAAGTTACTCACGTTACTTCAGGTGATATCGTTTTAGACATAGGATCTAAATCTGATGGTTTGGTATCTTTGTCTGAGTTCCGTGACACTCCTGACCTTAAGGAGGGTGATCTTATCGAAGTTTATGTTGAGACTTTAGAGGATGACAGAGGACAATTAGTTCTTTCTCGTCGTAAAGCTAAGTTGCTACGTGCTTGGGAAGATATCAAGGACTCATTTGCAAACGGTACAGTTATCAAAGGTACAGTTGTTTCAAAAACAAAAGGTGGTCTTATCGTGGACTGCGGTGGTTTGGAAACATTCTTACCTGGATCACAAATCGACATCAAGCCAATTATTGATTACGATCAGTACGTTGGAAAAACTATGGAATTCAAGGTTGTTAAGATCAACGAGCAGATCAAAAATGCAGTTGTATCTCACAAAGCGCTTATCGAAAGCGATCTTGCAGTTCAGCGTGAGCAGATCATTGCAGGTCTTGAAAAAGGTCAGGTACTTGAAGGTATTGTTAAGAACATTACTGACTTCGGTGCATTCCTTGATCTTGGTGGTGTTGATGGTCTATTGTATATCACAGACATTTCTTGGGGTCGTATCGATGATCCAAGAAAAGTACTTGAGCTTAACCAGAAAATCAACGTTGTTGTTCTTGACTTTGATGAGAACAAGAAGCGTATTTCTCTTGGTCTTAAGCAGCTTCAGCCACACCCATGGGAGGTATTGGCAGAAGATGTGCAGGAAGGATCTACAGTTAAGGGTCGCATCGTAAACATTGAGGATTACGGAGCATTCTTAGAAATCCAGCCTGGTGTTGAAGGTCTAATCCACGTATCAGAGGTTACTTGGAGCAACCAGCCGATCAATGCTCGTGAATTCTTCAAGCTTGATCAGGAGTTGGAAGCAAAAGTTGTTACTATCGATAGAGAAGATCGTAAGATGTCTCTATCTATCAAGCAGCTTAGCAAAGATCCATGGAGTGAGATTGCTGAGAAATTCCCAATTGACAGCCGTCACAAATCAACCGTTAAGAACCTTACACCTTACGGTGTGTTCGTTGAGTTGGAAGAAGGTATCGGTGGTATGATTCATATCTCTGACCTTTCTTGGACTAAGCGTTACTCGCACCCATCTGAATTCACTAAAGTAGGTGAAGAGATCGAGGTTGTAATTCTTGAAATCGATATGGATAGCCGTAAACTATCTCTTGGGCACAAGCAGATCGAGGAAAATCCATGGGACACATTCCAAAATGTATTCCCAGTAGGATCATTCCACTCAGGTACTATCATCAGAAAAGATGATAGAGGTGCTATCGTTCAGCTTCAATACGGATTGGAAGCATTTGCTCCAATTAAGCACATCAAGAAAGAAGATGGTGTAATGGCAGAGGTTGATGAGGAATTAACTGTAAAGGTTATCGAGTTCAACAGAGACGATAAGCGTATTATGGTTTCTCACCTTCGTTACCTAGAGGATATTGCTAAAGAAGCAGATGATCAGGTTAAAGCTGAGCGTAAGGCACAGCGTACTGAAACTTCAAAAGCAATCAAGAAGCAGAATTCTGCTATTGAGAAGTCTACTCTTGGTGATCTTGAAATCTTTGATCAACTGAAAGATCAGTTGAGCTCAGGTGAAGATGATAAAAAAGAGGATAAGTAATTCTTATCATCTATATAATATAAAAAGGCTGTACACCTAGGTGTTCAGCCTTTTTTTGTGGAACTCTATTATATATGCAACCTTCCTGACAAATATGTAAAAAAATTTAATTTGGAGTTATCGCGTTTTGTCCTAATTAAAAACCTATGTATTGTATGTGGCTATAGTTGTTTTTGTTTCTATGGTTGATTATCCATTTTATGTGTTTTGGCGTTTTTGGGACAGGTTGTAGAAATACGAAAAAGTGTTTGTTTTTATCCAGAGACTTATTACTTTTGCAATCGCTTCGCAAGAGAAGCTAAAGAGTAAAAAAAGACCTTAAAAGGGCTTGAAAAAACTTTTAAAAAAAGTAGGAAAGGATTTGGAAACAAAAAACAAAACACTACTTTTGCAACCGCTTCGAAAGCGAAGCAAATGAAGTCAGAAACCAGCAGCAAATAGCCGCTGAAAAAAACTTTTAAAAAAAGTGTATCTGAGTTTGGAAAACAAAAACAAAGTTATACTTTTGCACTCGCCCCGAAAGAGGGGCAAATGATAGAAAAGAGAAGAGATTGAAGCGAGAAAGAACTTCAAATATTTTTAAAAAAATGCTTTGAAGTTTGGGTTAAAATTTTCTATCTTTGCACTCGCTCCGCAAGAGGAGCGAAACAAACAAGACTGAAGAATATCGTAGGATATTTGAAGATAAAGAGGATCCCTGACAATGGTTAGGAGGAATCAAAAAAGTTCATTGACGTACTGGAGAAGCACAACAGAAATGTTTTTA
>OMKD01000298.1 GCA_900299495.1 Sphingobacteriales bacterium | reverse complement strand
GTTAGATCGGGAATAACATCTATCGGTGCTATAAAATATCCTACAACTCCAATAATAATGTTCTTAGCCCAGCGGGGTGTATCTGTTCTTTTGTAGGCATAAAAGAGTAGTAAGGCACTATAGACACCCTGCCCTCCGATTTGCTTACCAAACTGTGCAATCTTATTCCACAATTTGGATTCAGAAAAAGAATTTTTATGCTTGTTTGCTTTCATCATCATCTCTTAGTGACAAGAGGTATTCAAAGATCTTCTTCTTTCGTCTATTCATCCCGTAAGAACCACGTCTTGCCATAACGAATAAAAAATAACCGAACCCAAGAACCAATATGGTTATGGTAAGTGGAGTAAGACCAAAGGTAAAATGAGACACCCCATACATCAGGATCCATGGAATCCCAAACTGAAGATCATACTTCATATTATCCTTCGTCTCCTGAATACCATCCAGCAATCGCTGCTTAGTCCAGTTGATGCTCTTGATACGTTCACGTTCCTTTTTGGGAACAGTCAAAAGCAATTTTTCTAGTGTAGCATCCTCTTTTTTCATAGTCTAAAACTCTACCAGCTCAACATCTTCTATCGCGTAAATCAGTCTATTGATATCCGAGTCATTTAAACGCAATATACCTTTCACGATTACAGCCTCTGCGGTATAATCAATCTCTTCCTTAGTGTAAACCTCCATGATCGTTTCCGGACCAGCTCCTCCACAGAAAAAACACATATTATAAGGATAAGCCGAGAGGAAAAATTCCGTTTGACCTTCATATCCCTGAGAAGGAACGATATATCCTCTGATCTCTATCTCCTTTCCATCCCACTGCTTGATACCTTCACTAAAAACAGGCACATCTACCTTGAATCCCATGAACTCATCGTACACTTTCTTGAAGGTAATCTTAGAAAGTTTATACCACATTTGTGCAGCTTCCAATTCTCGCTCTTCCCTAGCATCTCCTTGTGCTAACAATACATTCCCGAGGATTAAAAATCCACTTAAAAAGAATAATCTAGTCAGCTGTTTTCTCATTATTCAACTAATTTTGCTTGCTCTAATTTAAACATTACAGATTCCATATTTCCTGGTACAAATCTGAAGATTCCGCTAAGCTTAATTTGCTCATCGGTGTACTCAAGATAAGTATCTCCCCCCATTTGCACTTCAATCACTGTTTCCGGTCCAGCATTTCCGCAAAAGAAACAATTTGCAAAAGGATACAGTGAAAAAAACAAATGCTTTTGTTTTTTCTTCCCCTCTAAAGGTACAATAAAGCCCGGTAATTCAATCTCTGTTCCGTCAAGGGCCTGAATCATTTCAGTAAACTTTCCCGGTTTATAGTCCAGACCACCATAAGGATCTTCATTCAACTCAAACCGAATTAAAGAAAGTTGTCCCCAGGTACTTTGCGCTTGAAGACCTGAACATACAAAAAGGGTAAGTATAACGAGAAAAGCGTTTTTCATTATATCAGAATATACAATCAATTGGACTTTATTAACACTTTTTTTGACAAAAGCATCTATTCCTCTGATAATGTTGTGGATATATCAGAAGTACTAGCCATCATCGCCGGAACTAGTGCCGCTAGCAATCCGATCAGGATTACAGCACCAAGCATATAGAATTCTTCTTTTAGGAATATCCAGGATTCAAAGCCATATCTGTATTCCTCTTCCAGCATAGAAGCAAATATATTCATCCCTCCATGGCTTAGTAGGATACCAATACCATAACCTAAAAGTGCAATAAACGCACCTTCGATCATGATCAGACTAAATACTAGCAAACGACTGGCTCCCATGCTTCGCATCAAGGCCAATTCATATTTACGCTCCTTTAGGGAGTTGACTAAAGAAAAGAAAACACTAAGAGCAGATACAAAGACAATAATCATCGCAATGATTCGCATCATATCCACACCAATTCCAATATTCCCCTGAAGTTTGAGTACTTCATACGCAGGATTAGCAGCCATTAGATCTGTGTTCTCATTTATATTTCTACCCAGATTTAGTGCTCTAAAGTTCTTTTTATTTCTGAATTGAACCAACAAAGCCGTTATCTCTTGTCCTGTTTCCTCCCAGAAAGGCTTTTCCTCAATATACTCACTGTGATCATGATCATGTCCTTCATGGTCATCATGGTCGTGGCCTTCGTGATCATGTCCCGCATGGTCATCATGGTCGTGGCCTTCATGATCATCGTGGTCATGTCCCGCATGGTCATCATGGTCGTGGCCTTCATGATCGTCGTGGTCATGTCCCGCATGGTCATCATGATCATGGTCTTCATGATCATGGTCATGAACTGCCCATACTGCTCGAGTATCGCAAAGTATCAGTTGATCAATAACGGAGTTCGTTTTCCCCAGTATCCCAACAACAATAAAATCTGCAGCATCATCATGCTCCATGCCTATATCATTCGAAAGTCCATGAGAGGATTTAAATCGATCTCCTATTTTCAATCCGGCATCTTTGGCTGCTCGATCACCGACAACGACTTCCATACCTCCACGCCACATTTTACCCTCGGACAACTCAGCATTATAGAGCTCAATAATTTTTTCATTGGTTCCAACTATTCTGAAACCTTTATAATTATCTCCAATAGACAGTGGTACCGCATTGCCAATTAGCGGATGATCCGGATTCAGATATGGTTTTGCATTTTCTGTTGATATATTGCCTGTAGGCGGATCGATATGGTACATATTACAAAGCACCATCTGAAGAGGAGATCCTTTTGCTCCTATCACAAGATCAATACCTGCAAAGTTGTTCTCCATCTTATCTGTCACCTGCGTATTGATCAAGAGCAATAGAGAAATCAGACCTACGCCTAGCGCAAATAATATAAGATTAAGTAGCAGATTTAGCGGCCTACTGAAAAGGTTCTTCCACGTAAATGAAAAGAAGAAATAAAAGAAGTTGTTTAATCCTTTCATGAACGTTCTGTTTTTACTTGTTGAATATCAAGTGTAACCTGATTTTTGATCACATCCGTCAGACGATTATCATGGGTTACGATCAATAGGCTGGCATTGGATTCTTTCGCAACATCCTGCAGTAAAGCAAGGACTTCCTTTGCATTTGTATCATCCAGGGCGGAGGTGGGTTCATCCGCAAGGATTAGCGCTGGACTATTGATCAGTGCTCGAGCTATAGCCACTCTTTGTTTTTCTCCCTGGCTTAAGGCTTTGACAGATACGTTTGCCTTTTGAGCAATATTCAATCTATCCAATAGGTCTTTAGCCTTTGACTTATCAACAGTAAGTCCGGCAAGACGCTGAGCAAGGCACAAATTCTCAATTACAGAAAGTGCATTTACAAAATGAGGACGTTGAAAAACGATGCCAATTTCTTTTCCACGAAAGCTGTTCATTTCTTTCTTGGAATATTTAACCACATCTTTTCCATCGAATATGATAGAACCCTTTGAGGGACTGAGTATACCTGCAAGCATATGTAACAAGGTCGTTTTTCCACTTCCAGATGCACCAAGCAGCAAACAGGTTGTTCCCCGCTCACAAGTGATATCCGGATAGTTCAATTGTACCCCACCGGCATAATTGTACTCTAAAGACCTCGCTTCTATCATAATTTAGTTTTATAAAAAGGCTGCCCCATACACCCCAGCACTACCACCAAGTTTTGGTCTTAATATTGGTGTACGGACTTCATCCATAAAAATTTCTTTTTTGACACGCTCCAGGCCTTCCGCATATAATTCATCAATATTGGCTAATCCACCACCGATGACAATGACATCAGGATCAAGCATATTTATTACATTACCCATTGCTTTACCAAAGTAATGTACCAAACGTTCTACAGTTTCAACTGCCACACCATCGCTATTGTTGCGTGCAAGTTCGATGATCTGCTTAAGTTTTCTAAAGGTACCCGTCTTTTCTTCGTAATACTTTTCCAGTGCAGGACCTGAAATAAAGGTCTCTATACATCCAGTACGACCACAGTAGCATTCATTGACACTATCAATAACAGTATGGCCAAACTCTGCCGCAATACGATTCCTTCCATTCCAAACTTTACCGTCAAGCACTAATCCACCACCTACACCAGTACCCAGTATAACTCCGAATACCATTCTTGTATTTTCGACAGATGTTGCAGCACCCATATTGGCTTCTGCAAGTGCAAAGCAGTTTGCATCATTCGCAACAGCTACTTCTACGCCTAATAAGTCTGAAAGATCTTTACGAAAAGGTTTATTTAAAAGACAAGTATTATGACAATTGATCATCAAGCCACTCTCTTCATCAATTATACCTGGCGTACCAATACCCACCTTTACGGGTGAACTACCTATAGATTGGGATATAGTAGATATCAATTGTTTGATATTCTGCAAAAGTTTATCGTAACCTTCACTATGTTTAGCAGGGATGCGATCTCTAGCGATCTCTTTATAATCATTATCTGCATCCAAAACAGCACATTCAACCTTCGTACCTCCGAGGTCGATTCCCCATAATAAATTCATGAAGCTTTTTTTAATGTAATAGCATATTTGGCAGAACGGACACGCAATTTAGTTCTTAAGGTATTTTTTTAAAAATTTTATTTCCGTTAATTAGTCTTAAAGCATATAAAATTCAAATTTGGGGCCTTCTAAAGTAATTTTTTCTGCCAGAATAGTATCTTTGCTACTTAATTTTAAAAGTCTATTTTTCTAAAGTTTACAAGTTTAAGGACAGTACGATGTATAAGGAGTATAAGAGTTTAGACCTTTCTGCCATTGATAAAGAAATGTTGGCGTTTTGGGAAGAGCAAAAGGTCTTTGAAAAAAGTATGGAACAAAGAGATCCTTCAAATAGCTTTGTATTTTATGAGGGACCTCCATCAGCGAACGGAAAACCTGGTATTCACCACGTAATCGCTCGTACTGTTAAAGATCTTTTCTGCCGCTACCAAACCATGAAAGGTAAACGCGTGGATCGTAAGGCTGGCTGGGACACACACGGCCTGCCTATCGAATTAAGCGTAGAAAAAGAACTGGGCATCACCAAGGAAGATATCGGAAATAAGATCAGCATTGCAGACTACAATGCAAAATGCCGAGAAACAGTGATGCGCTACAAAGATCAGTGGGATGATCTGACAACAAAAATGGGTTATTGGGTAGACTTGGATGCTCCTTATGTAACTTATGAAAATGAATATATAGAGTCTGTATGGTATCTTTTAAAAGAACTGTACAAAAAAGACCTAATCTATAAAGGTTATACGATTCAGCCATTTTCTCCTGCTGCAGGTACTGGTTTGAGTTCACACGAACTTAATCAACCAGGAACATACAAGGATGTAAAAGATGTATCGGCTGTAGCTCAATTCAAAGTAAAAAGAAACGAAAAGTCTGAATTCCTTTACGAAGGCCTAGGCAACGAAGATGTTCACTTTATAGCATGGACTACCACGCCATGGACATTACCCTCCAATACGGCTTTAGCTGTAGGAAAAAAAATTAGCTATGTACGTGTAAAAACCTACAACCCTTACACCAAGCTAAAAGTGAATGTAATTCTTGCAAAAGACCTGCTTGGAAAATGGTTCAAGCCTGAAAACGAGGCCCTTGACTTTGATGCCTTCCAAGAATCAGATAAAAACATTCCATTTAAAGTAGAAGCTGAATTCACAGGAGCACAATTTGAGCTTCTAGACTATGAGCAGCTTTTACCTTATGCTCAACCAGAAGAAGGTGATGCTTTCAAAGTTATCCTTGGAGATTTCGTTTCCACGGAAGATGGTACAGGTATTGTACACATCGCTCCTTCTTTCGGTGCAGATGATAAATTTGTAGCTAACAAATATGGTATCGGCGCACTTACACTTGTTGACAGACAAGGTAAGTTTGTAGATACGGTAACTGACTTCGCTGGAAGATTTGTAAAAGATTACAAAGATGAAGGTGAAAGCTATCAGAATGTTGATGTGGACATTTCCATCAAGCTTAAGCAGGAAAACAAAGCATTCAATGTTCAGAAGTATAGTCACAATTATCCTCACTGTTGGAGAACGGACAAACCTATTCTTTACTATCCATTAGATAGTTGGTTTGTGCGTGCATCTAGTATGAAAGAAAGAATGTCCGAATTGAATAACTCCATCAACTGGAAACCAAAATCTACCGGTGAGGGACGTTTTGGAAAATGGTTGGAGAACCTTCAGGACTGGAACCTTTCAAGATCAAGATACTGGGGAATCCCACTGCCTATCTGGAGAAATGCAGATGGTAGTGAAGAAATCTGTATCGGTTCTATCGAAGAATTAAGTACAGAAATTGATAAGGCAAACAAAGCACTAGGTTTATCTCAAGATGTACCACAAGATCTGCACAGACCGTATATCGATGATGTAATCCTTGTGGATGCAAATGGTGCTGAGATGAAGCGCGAACTTGACCTTATCGATGTATGGTTTGACTCCGGTTCTATGCCTTACGCACAGTGGCACTACCCATTTGAGAATAAAGAAAAGTTTGAGCGTAACTTCCCTGCAGACTTTATTGCAGAGGGTGTCGATCAGACAAGAGGTTGGTTCTATACACTACATGCAATCGGTACGATGGTATTCGATTCTGTAGCTTATAAGAATGTAGTATCGAATGGTTTGGTTCAGGATAAGCACGGACGTAAGATGTCTAAGCGTCTTGGAAATGCCATTAATCCATTTGAAACTCTGGATAAGTTTGGAGCAGATGCTACCCGTTGGTATATGATCTCCAATGCACAACCATGGGACAACCTTAAGTTTGACATAGATGGCGTTGACGAGACCAGAAGAAAGTTCTTCGGAACCCTTTACAATACATATGGATTCTTCGCGCTGTATGCAAATATAGATGGATTTGACTATAGCCAAAAGGAGATTCCTCTAGAGCAACGTCCAGAGATTGACCGTTGGATCATCTCTTTATTGAATACTTTGAAGAAGGAAGTAGATGCATTCTATGCAGATTATGATGCAACCAATGCAACGCGTAAGATCTTCGAATTTGTTAATGATAACCTTTCAAACTGGTATGTTCGCCTTTGTAGAAGACGTTTCTGGAAAGGAGAACTAACAGATGATAAGATTGCAGCATATCAAACGCTATATGATTGTCTATTGGCTGTTTCAAAAATGATGGCTCCTGTTGCACCATTCTTCGCTGATTGGCTATACAAGAACCTAAACGAAACAACTGGAAAAGAGTCTTTCATTTCTGTTCACCTAACAGATTATCCTGAAGCGGACGAATCTGTAATTGATAAGGCACTTGAAGAACGTATGTCTTATGCTCAACGTATCTCTTCATTGATTCTCTCACTTAGAAAGAAAGAAAAGATAAGAGTAAGACAGCCACTTCAAACGGTTATGATTCCAATACTGGATGATAACTTCAAAACACAGGTTGAAGGTGTTGTAGACTTGATTCTATCGGAGGTAAATATCAAATCAATCGAGTACCTAACGGATACTTCAGGTGTACTTAAGAAGAAGATCAAGCCAAACTTCAAGACTTTAGGTAGAAGGCTAGGAAAAGATATGGGGGCTGCTTCAAAGGTAATCGGACAATTCGATCAGAATACGATTGCTGCATTGGAAAAAGCAGGAAAGTACGATCTTCAAATCGAGGACAGAAGCTATGAACTAAACCTTGAAGATTTTGAAATCTCAACTGCAGATATTCCGGGTTGGTTAGTAGCAAGTGATGGTAATATTACAACCGCACTTGATATTACAATCACGGATGAACTTAAAGCTGAAGGTATGGCAAGAGAACTTGTTAACAGAATTCAAAACATCAGAAAGGGTAGTGATTTTAATGTAACAGATAAGATTGTAGTCAATCTTCAGGCAGAGGCAGCAGTGTCAACCGCAATTGAAAAATTCGGAGATATGGTAGCAGCTGAAGTATTGGCGAATGAAATAAAAGTTACTGAAAACCTTGCAGAAGGCGAATCAGTAGAATTACCAGATGATATCAGTATAAACATTCAAGTCGTAAAGGCTTAATTCATACTATATCCTGAAAATCAAGACCGTTATGCTACCTAGTATAACGGTTTTTTTATTATATTATAAAAACAGTTGCGAATTTTGCGAGTAAAGAAGAGTAGATTGAATTTAATTATTTACTAAATATCTTTCAAACTATGATCAATCTCACTACCCCTATCATCATTATTGATGTTCATTAAAACGGATTTACTAACTTAAATCTCAAAAAATGCCTGTTTCCAATGGAAACAGGTTTTTTTATGTAGCCATACGATAGCCTAACCAAACACCGGCAAGACACACGATTACAGAAACTACAATATTTAAAGCAAGTAATAAAAAACTTCCAGCATCCAGGAGATTAAAGTTTTCCAGAGAAAAGGTTGAGAAGGTTGAAAATCCTCCACAAAATCCAGTCATAAAGAATATCTTTTGGCGATCGGATAACAAACCAGCACTGCTCATACCAAAGAGTAATCCCAATAAAAAACTCGCCAGGAAATTGGCTAAGAGGGTTGCAATGGGAAAACTGGATTCCGAACCAACAAGCAGATTGATCGCATATCTGCATATACTACCTAAACCACCTCCTAAAAAAACCCATAGTATATTCATAGGACTTATATTTCCTTGGTCACAGCATCTTCAGACCTTTTATCCTTCTCGATTTTTCTGCTAGTTACCTTACCATTGACCCGTAGTAATACCATGGTCAATCCTGTTGCCAATGCAAAGATGACCAACAATAAATAAAAGGCACCAATAGTCTGGAAGCTAAACACAATTAGCAAGAAGATCAGATTGATTAATACCAACATGGATGTGGCCTGAAAATGTGACAAACCAACATCGATCATCATGTGATGAATATGCCTGCGATCAGGCTTAAATGGAGAGCCACCTCTTAAGATACGTATGGTAAATACACGAACTGTATCAAAAATTGGAAATATATATATTCCTACAATCACCGCAGGAATAGAGTCGATACGATACACCTCAGAAACGGGCAAGCTACTGTTGATGGACATCATCTCCACTGAAATAAATCCACACATCAGCCCTAATATGGTAGACCCTGTATCCCCCATAAATATCTTTGCTGAAAGTATATTATAGCGCAAAAATCCTACAATTGCACCTGCCAATGCAAAGCATATAATAGAATGGGAAATATTATCTATCAAAAAGAACCATACCCCGGCAACCACACTAATGATCATAGATATACTCCCAGACAATCCATTAATTCCGTCAATCAGGTTGAAGGCATTGATCAGAAAAATATACAGCAATAATGAAACACAAAAAGCAAGTGGCTTACTCAACTCCTCCACACCAAATAAACCGTGAAAACTATCCAGAATAAAACCTGACTTAAACACCAAAATTGAAGCAGCTAAAAGCTGAGCAAATAATTTGACACGGGCATTAAGTGGAATAATATCATCTCTCAAACCAATCAAAAACAGGATAAGCAGGGAACAGATTAGATACTGTATACCATCTACATTCTGATAGTCTAGCCATAAAACCATAGAGAACACAAAACCAGCGAAAATACCAACACCTCCTAAGGAAGGTGTAATTTCCTTGTGGGAATGCCTTCCTCCTGGCATATCTACTAACTGCTTTTCCTTTGCAATAAGGATAACAGAAGGAATCGCATAGTATGTTAAAGAAAAAGCAGTAATAAATGCTAATATGACTTCCTGCATAAAATCGGTTTTCTCTTGTTTTTCTTAATTGGGGTCTTTGATTTTTCGTCTTAGATCATCCAATGCACCATCTTTGAAAAAGTCCTCAATTGCATTGGAATCCTCTTGAGAGAACAATTGTCTTATTACACTCGTTCCATATCGCAATTTAAGGTATTTCATGGTCTTTAACCAAAATTTTCTGCGCACTCTCCCACTCATATCCTCCTCATGATATTCGTAGCAATCTTCCAAAAAATGTTCAAATCGCTTATCATGGATTGCCCACTGCTTTGATTCGTAATCAAGCTTTAAATCTCCAACATTATCAACAAAATTAGAAAAATTATCCACAAGGTCATCAGGTGAACTACCACATTCAATCACCGAACAGGCATTGAATACCAATAAAATAGAGGCAAAAAGAAAAATTCGACTGAAAATACGCATAAATCTAAGTTGGTTTTAATTATTTACATTCAAATAGACAACTAAGGAAGTTCTAGTATAGCAATTACATGGAATTTCCTAATTTTGTATACTTTAACGAAATTAGCGGCACTTTTATTCACGAAATCAGTGAAAACTACGGTGTAATTTTACAATTGATGGTATTGATTGATCAAATAGATAAAGACAGAATCCCAGAACACATTGCCGTAATAATGGATGGTAATGGACGATGGGCAAAAAGACAGGGTAAGCCACGGGTATTTGGCCACAAAAATGGAGTCAAATCAGTTAGAGAAGTCACGGAAGGCTGCGCTGAATTAGGTATCAAATACCTGACGCTCTATGCATTTTCTACAGAAAACTGGAATAGACCTAAATTAGAAGTAACTGCTTTGATGACACTTTTAGTTGAGACCATCAAAACAGAGGTTGCCGTGTTGAATAAGAACAATATCAGGCTTGAAACCATAGGTAATACGGATGCCTTACCAGGAAAAAGCAGAAAGGCATTAGCAAAAGCGATAGAAGATACCAAAGACAATGATGGTCTTTGCTTGATTCTAGCACTGAATTATAGTGCCAAATGGGATATCATGCAGGCGGTTAAAACAATCGCCGACAAAGTAGAAAGAAAAGAGCTTTCAGCAGGTTCCTTAACTGAATCCGATTTTGAATCTGCATTATCAACAAAAAATATTCCTGATCCGGAATTGTTGATAAGAACAAGCGGAGAAAGCAGAATCAGTAATTTCCTTCTGTGGGAGATTGCCTATTCTGAACTATTTTTCACGCCTGTACTTTGGCCAGACTTCACAAAAGAACACCTTTTCGAAGCTATACTGGACTTCCAATCCAGAGAACGTCGATTTGGAAAAATCAGTGAACAAATTCAATAAATAAAACTTAGTACAACCATTCTTGATGAAGTGACCTCTATATCTATGTAATCACCTAAGTGATTTATTTGGATTTCATTAGGGGAACAAGCAATTAATTTGCGATATTCGTCAATGTTTAAGAAATCAGGCGTTTGCCGACCTTATATTTTATTATGACTAGTTTGATTAGATTAAGTGTTTTTGGAATAATTTCATTCTTAGTAAGCTGCTCATTTCAGCTTCAGGCACAGATTGTCGATTATACCGAACCGACCGATTATGAAATCGGAGGTATAAAAGTTAAAGGTGCTGTTCACAGTGATGAGAAAGCAGTTGTTTCTATTAGTGGCCTTAAGGTTGGTGACCGAATTGCAATCCCAGGTGTAGAGACCAGAAAAGCAATCAAATCATTGTATAAGCTTAGACTTTATGATGATGTTCAGTTGAGAATAGAAAATACAGCCGGTGATCTGGTATTCCTTGAAATCATGGTTAATGAAAGACCAAGATACCTTGTACACAATATAAAAGGCATCAAAAAAACAGCAGCCGAAGAACTTAACGAAGAGATCGCAAAATACTTGGTAAAAGGTGGAATCGTAACAGAGGACATGAAAGCCAATGCTATGAATGCCATTAAAAGCTACTACAGAGAAAAAGGCTTCCTGGACATCGATGTAAGTGTTTCAGAAGTTATAGATGAATCCAGAAAAAATGCTGTACGCTTAACCTTCGACATCGATAAAGGCGAGAAAGTAAAAATACAGGATATCACCTTTAACGGTAACACCAACGTTTCTTCTAAGAAACTTAGAAAGCAATTTGAAGAGACTAAACGTAAAAAACAAATCTTCTCATCCTCAAAGTTTGATGAAGACCTATACATCGAGGATAAAAAGCTTCTGATCAACTATTACAATACACTTGGTTTCAGAGATGCTCGAATTCTTTCAGATTCTATGTGGAGAAATGAGGATGGAGAACTTATGTTACACCTCAATGTACACGAAGGAAATAAATACTACTTTAGAAATATAACCTTCAAAGGGAATTCTATCTACACAGATGAGGCCCTGTTCCAACGCTTAAAGATCCAGAAAGGAGATGTTTATAATGAAGAGTTACTACAAACTAGGCTTTCATTCAGTGAAGATAGCCGTGATGTAAGTTCTCTTTACATGGATAACGGATACCTTTTCTTCCAGGTTGATCCTGTAGAGGTTGCTATCGTTGGAGACTCATTGGATCTTGAACTAAGGATCTTTGAAGGACCACAGGCAACAATCGACAAAGTTATCATCAAAGGTAATGATCGTACGCACGAGCACGTGGTAAGAAGAGAGCTTAGAACCTTACCTGGTGACAAGTTTAGCCGTTCGAATATCATTCGTTCACAAAGAGAAATCGTAAACCTTGGATACTTCAACCCGGAATCATTAGGTATCAATCCTAAGGTAAATCCGCAAAGAGGTACAGTGGATATCGAATATACAGTAGAGGAGAAACCTTCAGATCAGTTAGAGCTTTCTGCTGGTTGGGGTGGATACGGAAGGGGTGTGATTGGTACACTGGGTGTAGCCTTCAACAACTTCTCAGTAAGAAATATCTTTAAGAAAGAGACTTGGTCTCCACTTCCACAGGGTGATGGTCAGCGACTTTCAATCCGTGCACAGACCAATGGTCGTTTATTCCAATCCTATAATGCTTCCTTCACGGAGCCTTGGTTAGGAGGTAAAAAACCAAATGCACTTACTGTGGCTGCATTCCACTCAAAGTTCTCTCAAGGAATAGGATTCGCAGACTTTACACCAACGCGTACATTCTCCATTACAGGAGTAACGTTCAGCCTAGGTACACGATTGAAGTTCCCGGATGATAACTTCATCACTTCAACAGCAATCAACCTACAAACGATCAAGTTAGATGATTGGACAGTTTCTGCTTTCTCAGACAGAAACGGAAATCCAATTACTGATGGTAAATTCAACAACTTCTCCATCACACAGACCATTGCGAGAAGTACTGTAAATAATCCATTATTCCCAATGGAAGGTTCAAGCTTTACCTTAAGTGGACAGCTTACTTTACCATACTCACTTTTCAGGCAGACTCCTATCGACGATCTACCTGTTGAGGAGCAATACCGTTGGGTGGAATACCACAAATGGAAATTCAAAGCAGAGTGGTATACGACTCTTGTTGGTAAGCTTACCCTTAAGACAGAAGCTAAGTTGGGTATGATCGGTGCCTACAATAAAGACAATGGAATTTCTCCATTTGAAAGATTCCAACTAGGTGGTGATGGATTGAACAATCAGCAGCTTGGAGCATTCAACGGTACAGATATCGTAAGTATGAGAGGGTACGAGGTTAATGAAATCGAGGCAAACCAAATCGGTGGTCAAACAGCAGCAACGCCGATTTATAGTAAGTATACAGTGGAATTAAGATACCCAATATCTCTAAATCCTAGTTCTACTATTTACGTAATGGCATTTGCTCAGGCAGGTAACGCTTGGCAAGATTTCGAATCGTATAATCCATTTGAACTTAAGCGTTCTGCAGGTATGGGTCTTCGTGTATTCCTTCCTATGTTCGGTATGCTTGGATTCGATTACGGTCTTGGATTCGATAAGCCTAATGCGACAGGTGATAGCTTCTTCTCTAAGTACGGTAACTTCAATATCATTCTTGGATTCGAACCGGAATAATCTATCATTGATTACTTCCAAAAAAGCGATAAGCCTTGAGTTTATCGCTTTTTTTTTGCCTATTTTTAAGATCTGAAATAAGTACAAATGGAGAAGATCACTATCGACAAGGATATCAGAAAAGCACAAACACCACCTGCAAGTTTCTATACTGATCAGGTCTGGTTCGACAATTCCAAGGAACCGGTATTTGAAACCACTTGGCAATATGCTGCTGATGCCAGTGAAGTTGTAGAACCACTTACACAACTTCCGTTCTCCTATATGCCTGATCTTATTGAAGAACCCTTATTAATTTGCACAGATAAAAGCGGTGCTTCAAGATGTATGTCCAATGTATGTACACACCGAGGAAAGGTTCTTGTAGAAGAGAAAAGAAAAAACAGAACCATTAATTGTGGATACCATGGTAGATGCTTTAGACTGGATGGATCTTTTAAAAGTATGCCATGTTTTGACGAGGTAGAGAATTTCCCCACAGAAGCAGATCACTTAAAGGAATTCCAATTGGAAAAATTTGCCGGACTACTCTTCACCAGCATAAATCCCAAAATAGCTTTCAAAGAGGTTTTCCATCCTATTCTTGATAGAATTGGCTGGTTACCATTAGACCAATTGAAGTATGTTGAATCGAGCTCTAAAACCTATACGGTAAATGCGCATTGGGCATTATACTGCGATAATTATCTTGAAGGCTTTCATATACCTTTTGTGCATCCTGCATTGAATGATGCCATTGAGTTCGATGAATACTTTTATGAAACCTATCCGTATTGTAATCTTCAGGTAGGGATTGCAAAAGAAGGAGAGCCTTATTTCGATATACCGGAGGGTAGCGCTGACTATGGTAAAAAGGTATACGCCTATTATTATTTCGTGTTCCCTAATATGATGCTTAATTTCTACCCATGGGGATTATCACTCAATATCGTTCGACCGGTTGATAAGGAAAAAACTTTGGTAGAATTCAGAAGCTATAAATTTCCTGATGTAGCATTCAACCCAGAAGTGAACGCCCTGGACGAAACGGAATTGGAAGACGAAGCAGTTGTGGAGTCTGTTCAAAAAGGATTAAAAGGTAAAACCTATAACAGAGGAAGATACTCTGTTTCCATGGAAAAGAATGTGCATCACTTCCACCAACTATTATTCGAAAGACTTCAGGCTGAAGATTAAATTGAATTGTTTTTGCGAAGGATTAGTAAGCAAACAGCAATGATAATCACAGCAAAGAATGCACCAAATCGGATCCAAAAATTACGCTTACCCTGTATTTTTGATAATACCACTGACTTGTTTGCCTCATTTGGAGAACCTGCATCATAGACGAGCTCCCAGTTACTCTGCTTATAGTTATTTAAGTCTGGGTCAAGCAAAGAAAGCGTGAATAAGGTATCAAATGCAGGTATGCTGTATTTGAACTCATCGATCAATGCCCCTTCTGTAGAGTAAAGCGCTATTTGTTCCTTCCGCTTATTCAGGCCAAAATTAAAATCCCCAACAGTATTATAAGCCATTGGAAAAGACTTCAGGAAATTCTTCTCATTTTGGCAAATGATCAGGTAATCTCTTGCTCCTATAATAACATCCGGAATGGCAAAGCTATTCTTATCATCATATAAATAAAAACCGTTCAGATTAATTGCCTCATCCGAGTTGTTGTATACTTCAATCCAATCGCCAGTTGTTTCATTATTTCCAGACACCTCGTTAATAACCAGTAAGCCTTCTAGCGGTGAACGAACTTCTTTAAACACAGCCTTTATTTTACTGGTATCTGTAGCAAGAAAATACTCCAATTGATCCACAGAATAATCCATCTCCGAACCACTTGAACGTTCCCAATGAGAAAATTTGAATCCTTTATCTGCAACTGCCTGAAGCTGTATCGGATAATGCTCAAAGTAAACACCTTTGAAATTGCGCGTACCTTCAACCTCGATAT
>OMKD01000297.1 GCA_900299495.1 Sphingobacteriales bacterium | reverse complement strand
TTTTGAAGAGCCCGCGGGGATGTATTTTGTTCGCTTTAAGCGATCGGATATTCCGGTATTAGTCAAGCTTATTAAGCAATAAAAAAAGGGGTTCCAAAATCGGAACCCCTTTTTTATTTCTATTTAACAATCACTTTTCGGTTGAATTGTTGGTCCTTGCTGATGATGCGAACCATGTATATTCCCGGAGTGAGGTCTGAGATATCAAAGTTTGATTGCCAGTCTCTAGGTTTCGCCAGAACCTGTTCACCTCTTACTATCTTACCATTCAGGTCAAGCAGTTGTACATTTAGGTCTATTCCTTCCAGTCCATCGAGTTCGATGAAGAGTTGATCATTCGCTGGATTCGGGTAAATGGAAAGTAGGCTATTGTCTACAGATTTAATACTGCTGGTAATATCACCAACTACAAAATCATAATACAGCGTACCTCCGAAATCCGGATTGAAGTTTTTCACTGGTAAATCAATGATATCATTGAGCTTTTTGTTGATGGATAGACTTCCTGTACCTACGTTTTGGCCGATAGCTGCCCAATACCAAAAATCAAGGCCATCGTTTCCGCTGTCTTCAAATACTAAGGTATAACAACCCGGTACTAAGCTAATTTCATCTTTATACAGTGTACCTGCGTTGAAGTTATTTTTACTGAAGATTACGGAACCACCATTGTCCAGTATTTGATAGCTGTTTTGTTGAGGTGTATTGTTTGTTAATAGTTTGATTAATAAATTATCATCTGCACCAAAACTATCTACCTGGTCGAAGGAACTTCGAATACTGTTGTTATCTGCATAATCGTCAGATGAACCATTTACTTCGATGATTTCTGCCTGGAATACTCCTGTTTCTGCTCCGTTTGCAAAGAAGCCTACGGCGTGTACAGGGAGGTTAAGTGTTTGTTCCTGTCCTGATGCAAGATCCAGCATAAAGGTTTCTTCTTTAACTATTGGTGCATTAAGAACCTGATATCTTATGGTAATACTATTTAGTGTATTACTACCTGTGTTTTTGATCACGATTTTTGCTTCGTTACAGGCAGCATTTACGCGTTCGTTCTCTACCTGATTTGTAGGGCTTAAAACTCTTTCGATGGATGCGTCTGTGTTGAAGTTGTAGGCTCCATAGGTAACCAGCTGGTTGGATACCAGATAGTTTTCACTTGATCCTGAGGATGTGTTTAAGCCATAATCCAATGTGATGCTTTCTCCTGGTTCCACGTATTGATTCAGGTCAAACTGATGAATGTCTGAAGGTGTTCCCGGGCACCATCCTGCACGATCAAATATCCAGGTTCCTCCTTGTGGATAGATTGGATTCTGGCCACAGTATTTCCATACTTCGTAGTTGAATTCCTTACTGCCTCCATTTACGTTGATGAAATGTTCCTGCGGAACGAATTCACCATTTTGTCCATGTCCGGTAATTGTTGAGCGGATCTTGTAATATGAGGCGAAAGGCTCCAGATTTATGGTTCTTGGTTCGAAGTAGGAATCTGCTTCCAAGCCTCCAGGGTAAGCTCTTCTGAATGGCCAAATGTTTTGAATATTCAGGACCTCTCTTTCCGGTGTACCTGTGATATAAAGGAATTTGATATCCAGGTCTTCCTGGTTTTGACCACCCATTTCTATAGAAAGTCTTTTGCTTCCTTTTAGGATAGGGGCATAGTCGGTAACATCGAAGATAAAGGTCTTTCCGTCTTCACCCAGATCGATAAAGAATCCGTATGGTGTAACGAGGGAAAGGATTTCGTATTTGGCATCTGTCTTATTGTAGTAATCGAGTGTTTCGATATTGATACTTGCCTCCTGATCTACGAAAACACTATCTACGATAGCTCCCGCCGGATCATAGATATATTGGTTTCCTGCTGCATAAACAAAGGCTGTGTCCTGTACCAATAAATCATTGTTTGCTGTGTAGAAGGTAACGATACGATTAGGCTCTTTAGGGATAGACTCCAGGTAATACGAAACGGTGTTATCTATTTCATAACTTCCTTGATAGAAACTTGTTACTGGTCTGGAACTTTGGATATTGAAATCTTTGTACGCGTCTTCTGATCGTGTATGTACTGCAAAAGGTTGACCTTCTTTTTTCGCGGTAACTCCAAAATAGGAAAGCGTTTCAACCGAACCTGATGTCAGGTCGCTAAAATTGAAGAAGGATAATAATTGATCAAACATCGGGTGTGTTGCTGTAGGTGCAGTTGCCATTAGTGTTTTAATATCACTGCTACCAAGTGCTGTTTTCCATATAGACAAATCATCTACTTTACCGAAGTAGGAATTAGTCCCTGTGCTGCTTCCAATACGAAAGACTTCATCGATATCAATGGTGTTGGCAAATCCAGATCCACTGTGCCATTCTTCTCCGTTTAGATAGATCTTCATACTTCCGTCTGCAAGATCTTTGGTGAATGCCCAATGGGTCCATTTTCCTCTGTAATCGGTTGCATTTGCTGGCTTGTTGATTCTGTCGTAGCCGCTTCCGGTGTTTCCACAATCCCAGTATACCTGCCCATTGGACCATGGAAGGTGGATGTTTACCTGTCTTCCATTATCCGTAGTACATTCAACGATTGAATTATTTGCAGGCATGATAGCCTCATCTCCATAGGACCAAAATGCTACTGTGATAGCATCGTATGTTCCCTGAATATTTGAGGTATTTAATTCATAATATCCGTTTCTGTTGAAATAAGCTGCCTGATCGTTGGAGTGGTGGCTCATTGTTAGATTATCCGTAGTTGTTTCGGAAGAAAATTGGAGATCCTCGGAGTCATTTGATTCAGGGACATAGGATATTTCCACCAAAATACTTTTATCAGCTTCCCATTCGAATTCCTGGTAAAAGTTGAAGATGAAGTTTCCAGTGGCGAAGAATTCCAGGTTTTGGTGATAGACTTCGGTAAATCCTTCTTTATGTACCGCTGAAGGGTCGAGTTCTGTCTCCTCGACATTTTTCATTTTTATTTTAAATAATTGGAGGTTATCAGTGGTTTGAGATACGTTTAGTTTTAGTCTGTTTATCGACCCTGCCTGTAGTCCTGCATTTTGAAGTTCTGCTGCGGTGAATAGCATTTGCATTTTATTGGTATTGCTATTTGTAGGTAGTGCCAGATCAGCATCTGTATTTCCAAAGCCGTATTCAAGCTCATTATTCACAGAGCTGAATGTAGTTGCATATTGGGGATGCTGAATATAGCTGAAGGTCGGTTGTGTCGTGTAATTGAATACATCTCCACTAAAGTTGGAAATGAGGTGACTTGGATGTGTTGCCTTTGCGGAATCCACTCTTGTTGAGTCATAGATAAAAGTATTACAGGAGTAATCCCATTCTCCACATCCCTGGGAGTTGTCCCCTGGATTGATTGCTGCATCCGGGCAACGCATATTATAATACATGAGAATCTTTCTGTAGGATTCTCCTGTGTCTGGAAAATCGTAATAGGCTGATCGGAAATTATCTTCCCATTGAAGGGTTTGAACGATGGTGGTATCCTGAGCAAAACAATTTATACCCAATACCATTAGAAGGCTGATTATTGATGGAATGATAAAAAACCTGGCTTTCATATCTTTCGTTTGTAATAGTTAACTGATTATTACTAAAGATAAGAAATAGAATGTTTATGCTTAATGAAATTTAATCGGTTGAGACTAATTCTGTGTTGTTCTTTTCTTCTACTCTGAGCTTTTTGATTGCTTTTCTCAAGAATAAAAGGGTAACTGCGGTTGCTAAAATATCGGAGATTGGAAATGCCATCCATATTCCATCCAGGTCATAGCGGATTGGTAGTATAAGTATGAATGGTATCAGGAACATCCCTTGCTTGGTTAAGGTAAGGAATAGGGCAGGAAGTGCTTTTCCGATTGCTTGAAAATAGGCAGAGCCTATTAGTTGTGCTGTAATCAGTGGGGTTGCAGCAAAGACGATAATCATAGCAGCTGGTGCCATTTTCAGAATGTCTTGGTCTTCTTTCGTGACAAAGATTTGGGTAAGTTCCTGTGGGAACATTAAGATAAAGATGAAGATGGATCCGGCGATAATACTACCGTATAAGACGGATAATTTTATGGCAGAGATGACGCGGTCATATTTTTTCGCTCCAAAATTGAAGCCAGCAATGGGTAAAAATCCTTGGGTTATGCCTAGTACCGGGAAATTGGTAAACATCATGAGTCTGCTAATTATACCATAAGCTGCGACTGCTACCTCGGTTCCGTAGGTGAAGAGGGAATGATTCAGTACAATGGATAAGAGGCTGACTGTACCTTGTCTGGCAAGGGTTACAGATCCAATGGAGAAAATGGGTTTGATGTATTTAAGTTGAAGCTTGAATAGTTTAGGATTAAATTTTAGGGTGGAGTTGCCTTTTGCAAAAAACAAGAAGGAGTATACAGCTGCACTTAGGTAGCCGAGTACTGTTGCGTATGCTGCTCCTTTCATACCCCAGCCAAATCCTATAATAAATATGGGGTCCAGCACCAGGTTGACCAAGGCAGAGATCACCATAATCATCATTGCCTTTTTGGGTGCACCTTCTGCACGCATGACATTATTGGACATCATTGACCATGCTAAAAAGGGAATAGCTATAATGAGGCTTGAGAAATATTCTTTAGCGGGTTCAAAGATTGCTCCTTTTGCTCCGAATGCCGTGATAATCTGATCTAAAAAACTGTAGCCGATTAGCATGATTAGAATGGACAGTACAATGGTGAGGCTGGTCATATTTCCAAAAACCTTGTTCGCTTCCGTTTTATCTTCTGCACCCAGAAATCTGGAGATTAGAGAAGAGCCTCCTACGCCAATGGCCATGCCAATGGATGATATAAGAAAGGTGATTGGCATGACGACAGAAACTGCGGCAATACCCATTGAACCTACGAATTTTCCAATGAAAATGGAATCGGCAATAAAGTAGATATTCATGACGAGGAATCCTACAGCTGCTGGTACTGCCATTTTTTTTATTAGTTGTGGCATTTTTAAAACACCCAGCGCTTCTGTATTCGTCATATTTATTGATTTGTCCACAAAGATAACCTCAATTGGGTTAAATAGTTTAAGTGAATAAATTGATTTAAGTTTTTGGTCAATTTTTAAACATTGTTAAGCAATTGTTTATGTTAAGTTGTTATTGTGTATGGCTTTGATATTGAATCGAATTAGGGGCTTCTTTTATGAATTTTATGGGGGGTAATAAACATATTCATCAGATAATTGCAGTTGTGTTCATCGTGTTTGGTGTGGCTGAGTTTTTTTCAATCTTTGATCAAACAGAGTCTTTAGCTGGACGTGTAGTTTCTGTACTTTTGGTGTCTTATGTTCTTGTGCTAGCTGCACAGCAATATCTTTTTAAGCGAAAAAATAATTCAGAGGATGATTAATGTAGATTAGTTTAGTGTCGATTTGTACTCATTTTTAGGCATAAAAAAACCGGCAGTAAAAACTGCCGGAACTTAATCACATAGAACGAGTTACTGTATAGGACACCAGCATTTATTTTTTTGGGCTGAGTAATTCAAACTCGCTAAGAATGATGGATGCTACATTTCGGGAGATCCCATTTTTGTCTTCGTAGCGGTTGTAGACCAGCTTTCCTTGAATAAGGACTTTGGTTCCTTTTTTAAGCAGTCTATCCACTAGTTCGGCAAGTTTTCCAAAGGCTACAATACTATGCCATTGGGTATTTGAGATTTTTTCTCCCTTGCTGTTTCTGTAGTAGTCTGTAGTGGCTACTGAGAATTTAGCGATGGCAATTCCCGATTTAAGGGTTTTGAATTCCACATCTTTTCCAAGATGACCTATTAACTGGATTTTATTTCTTGTTCCGGCAAATGCCATACTAATCATTTTTGGTTTCTATTGGTAAGTTGCCAATAGTGAGTCGCATAAAATGATAGTGGCAAAAAAAAATGATTTTCTGAGCGAAAATATTGGAAGGATCGGAAAGGGTAGGAGCCTATATGAAGGAATTCAGCTTTCCCACCCTCTTGGTACAGAGTGGGAAACTGAATGTGTTAATTTATTCTATAACAACTTTTAGGATTTTACTTCCCAGTTGAGATTGTAGCTTTAACATGTATACTCCAGGAGCAAAAGACCTTGCATCAATTGATTTGCTTAAAGCTCCATCGATAGGAGTAAGTATTTCCTCGTATAATTCTTTACCAGTAAGATCTATGATGCTAAGGTTTAGTTTTTCAGAACCTGTGCCATCGATAGAAAGTAAGAATTCACCGTTGTTAGGGTTTGGAGCAATACTTGCGAAGTATGAGCTATCCACTTCTTTTACGGATGTTACTGTGATGGATTGAACAGAGGTATCCGGTTCACAGAACTGATTAGAGGCAATTAATAGTACTTCATAAGTGCCGCTCTGATCGTAAGTAAATGAAGGATTGGTTTGGGTACTGGTTGCACCATTGCTACCGAAATCCCAATTCAAGCTCGTCGTGTGTAAAGCGTTGCTCGTAAAATCAATGGTGTTTCCATTTATTACGAAGTCAAAATCTGCAACAGGTTGCGGATTTGAAACATAATTTTCGCTGATGGTATTAGATCCAAAGTCATTACTTACTGTCAGTGTAACTGTTTGGTTTCCTGCAAGATTGAAAATCACATCATGTGGACCTTCTCCTGTTGCTGAAGCAGGGTTGTTCAGGAATCCAAAATTCCAGCTTAATTCATCTGCGTTTGTGGAGGTATTCGTAAAGGTAACTGGTTCTCCTACACAAATTCCTGTGGTTGAAGCTGTGAATGCTGCGACTGGTAATTGATTCGGGAACAAGTTGATATTATCCAGATAAAGGTTATTTCCATATCCGGTAACGTTGATGAACTTTACGATGATGTCATCGCCTATATATGGTGTAAGATCTATGGTTTCTGTTCTCCAATCTGAAGCAGCACTTGGAATGAACACCTGACCTTGTCCACCTACAGTTGCCAGTTCTTGGTACTCTTTATAATAAACCACATCATTGTATGATCCATCGCAATTTGTAATTTCTACTCTAAGTCCATCGTAATAAGTTGCATTATAATATGCATAAGCAACATCAAATGACAGCTCTGGGTCCTCTATATTTGGAGACAAACTGAATGGCGTTGTCACCAGCACATCTTCCTGTCCATCGTTTGGATAAGAGTAATTATTAATTCTTGTACAGGTCGTTGTTTGGTTATCACTTCCGATTGCCTGCCATTCTTCCCAGGTGATATCTTCATCTTCATTAAGAACATTCCATTGTTGAGGAGGGAAGGTTCCGGACTGGAAGTCTTCAAAAATAGCAGATGGAATAGATGTCAGATTGAGCAAGAAGGCTTCAAGGTCCACAACTATTGTATCATTTGCTACGTACTCATCATTTGGATATTCCAGCCATACTTTTACCTGGTGTTCTCCTGAAGTATTAATTAATAACTCCTGGTTGAAGGTATATGTAATACTCTCACCGATAGCTATATTAGATGCTGTTTCATAAACAACGGGTTCATTATCTAACTGGAAAGCCACGTCGACGGTTGCTATTTCGGCTGAACCATTATTAAAGATTTCAACTTGTAAATTTTTTGAATAATCGGTACAGGAAAGCAGGTTGCTTGGAAGTGCTGTAATAATTTGAGCCATTTGGGCATCAACATTTAATGGACAATTTAAAATAGGTGCATTAAATAGCTGTGCTATTGAACGTTGTCCTTTTAAGCCATTATTGCCAAGTGCTCGGATTGCGTACCAATTATCTTCCAGTGGGTTGTTGATTGGAATGGTAATGGAATTGGTTGTCGAAACACCTACTGAGTCCATGAATTTTTCACCTAAAAGGAAAGCTTCATATCCTGTAGCATCCGCCATCGGATCCCATGTTAATGTCATGGTATTTGGGCAAACCTGTGTTGGATAAATATTCTGAGGAACTTCGGCGATGGTGAAGTTGAAGTCACTGGAATCTGAGACTCCGTTTCTCTCTACTCTAACCAGGCATTGTCCACTGATATCTGAAGGGATTACCCATTCGAACTGTCTTTTATCTCCTTGTGCTGTTCCTATATTTGACCAGCTTGCTCCATTATCAGAAGAATAGCTAAGCGTAAAATCATCTGTGCTGTTTCGCGGTGCGTCCCAGTGAATATTTTCCGATTCTCCAGGTACTAATGATTCACCTCCGTATGGGTAGATAACTTCTATTTCGTCATAGATGAAATCATAGGTAACATAGTATTTTACTGGTCCGAAAGGAATCTCTGTTCCATCGATTTGGAAGGTGTAGGTTCCTTCTGCTGGATTGAATAAAGAAACTTGTTCAACATTGTTCAGGTTGTCCACTCCTGTTGTAGCTGGAAGGTCCAAAGAGGTTGCATTAGGGGTGTGATCTAGAATCCAAGGATATGATATCTCACCTACGGGATCTATAATCGTAGCATCCAAGTTGTTTACCAGTGCCTGATTTGCGTTTATTGCAGCATCTTTATCTGCCCAATAGACCATGATTTTTGCCTGAACAACATTTGCAGGTATTTCGATGGTATGTGTATTGGTTTCTGCCTGTTCAATTTCAGCACTCAGGTATCTGTTTTCTTCAAGTACACGAGCTGCTCTTAAGGCGTTTACGAGTCCCCACCCGAATTTAAAGTCAGGTCCCTGGTTGCCAATGTCGTTTGCTGAATTTAAAAGACATGCTTTTAGTAAAGCCGCTTCTGCTGTTTCATCATTGTTTAATTGTTGGTAAGCGCTGTGAAGCATGGTGAATACTCCAGCAATACCTGGAGAGGCTGCTGATGTACCTCCAAAGGGATCGTAGGTATTTCCTGTACCTGTGGAGACATGTCCAGCACCATGCGCAGAGATATCGGGTTTGATACGACCGTCTGCAGCTGGCCCTCGGCTACTTGTATTTACCAAGTTACCCTCTGTGTTTAGGTTAGCAGTCGCGATAACATTTTTTCCTTGTTTGTGACCACCTGTAACATTTCCCCATTGTGTACCTGCACCATAACCACAATCATTATTGTTCGAATTACCTGCAGAGAATACGTGCATATAGGTTGGGTTTTCGAACATTTGCTGATCAACAATTTTGGAATTGTTGGTATAGCCTGCATTACATCCATCTGAGTAAGATGAATTTGTAACCAATACATTTTCATCCAGGTGAAGATCCAGGGTTACATCCAGGAAGTTAGATACATAATCTGTGTTGTATAATTCTGCTCCTGTTGCCATACCTCTGAAGCGTGGGTTTAGGTTACCTGCTCCGGTGAAAATACCTGCAACTCCATCGGCGTGATCATTACCGATAGATTCGGTTAAATCATTTAGAAGGCGGCCATGATAATCGATATGTGGTCCAAGAACACCATCATCTCTTACTTGGATTTTGATACCCGTTCCATCGTATTTTCTACCTCCGATATAATCAGCGGATATTACATTTGCTCTGTGCATACCTCTTCCATTATTGTCATCAGGAGTACCTGGTTCTGGAGCGATATCCATGAATGCCACAAAGTTTAAGCTTGCTACTTCTGATATTTTCGCAATAGGTATTTTTGCTGCAACAAAGTTGTTGTGGCCATTTTGTTGTTTTATTTCGATTCTTTGAGCCATCAAACGTTTAGTGACTAATTCAGCGGGAATATTCTTGTAATACTGAATGATTACCTCAACTAAATCACCATCTACTGCGTGTGTTTTAAGGGGTCTGTCCATAAGGTTGTCATGGATTTTATCCCTTACTGGGATGTGTTTATGCCATAAGATCCCGTAAGAATCATGATTCTCATTGGCAAAAGACTGATGCATTGAACCTATGTATGTGTTGTTTCCAATGTATTCCAAAAGAACGAGTCCATTAGTTTGCATTCTTTCGTGCGCTTTAGAGTTCGGTAGGGATTGGAATTTTATGTATCGGTACCAATAATCTCCCACTTTACCGAATTCATCTAATTCAATGTTTAAACCGGGTGCTTTATAAGGAACGCCTGAGAAATGAGTTAGACTCTGCGCATTTATATTGAGTGTAAGTATTACAAACAAAAATAGCAGGCCTAATTTTTCAAATTTGATCATCATGATTGTTTAGTTATAAGTGACTTAGTTTTGAT
Organism: Sphingobacteriales bacterium; assembly: GCA_900299495.1. Classification (GTDB taxonomy): domain Bacteria; phylum Bacteroidota; class Bacteroidia; order Chitinophagales; family Saprospiraceae; genus AM-2324. Next base: position 1,675 of record OMKD01000297.1, on the reverse strand, counting down.
GTTATTAGGAATAACCTATTGGATTTTTTGTTGAATTTGTATGGTTTATGTAAGGCTATAATGAATATACGAAAAAGGAGTTAGAGAAGATTATTATTTGATTTGACTTCTAGTCAAAGGTCTAAAAATGGCAATAGTTTGATTAAGTAAGTCCGTGCTCTCAAGGATTGATAGTAAGAAATCATAGCATGTCATTTTCTAACCAATCCTTAACTATGAGGGCTTACTATAAAATTTATAATGGGGAAACCCGCTTGTTTGTGAAATTTGCTTATGATCTTAAAAAGATTGAGCTAGTAAAAACTATTGAAGGCCGACAATATAGTCGTTCAGAGACTAGTTGGCATTTTCGGATCGATCGGAGTAGCTGGTATCAGTTAATTGAGATATTTCCAGAACTGAGGCAACTTATACGGCCTAGGTTTCACGCTTTATTAAAAGAAGAGGTAGGACCTGTTGATCCAGGTGAATTAATCGATTATGATAAATGGAAGACTAAGCAGCGGAAGATTGCTAAAAAGGAATATGACAAACGGCTTAATGGCTGGCAGAAGCAGGCGGTATCCGACTTGGAGGAAAAATTGGTATTAAGGCGGTTGAGTACGAATACTGTGAAGAGCTATGTGTCTGCATTGACCATGTTTTTATTGTATACAGAAAAGAGCAGTATGGAGGAAGTGACGAAGAAGGAAGTGGAAGATTTTTTGCGATACATGTATAATGAGCGCAATATTTCGGAGAGTTATATGAATGTAATAATAAATGCTGTTAAGGCTTATTATGAAAAGGTATTGGGGTGGCCAAAAATGCGGTTTGATATTGCTCGGCCTAAGCGACCCTTCAAGGTTATACAGCCTTTTTCCAAACAGGAGATAGAGCGGTTTTTTTCAGTTATTGAGAATTTAAAGCATAAGACTCTTTTGATGTTAGTCTATTCCAGTGGGTTGAGGATTTCGGAGGTTTGTAAAATCAGACGTCAGGATATAAAATGGGATCATAATTTAGTGTATATAAAAGAGGCCAAGGGTAAGAGAGATCGGTATTCAGTACTAGCGGAATCTATGAAGCAAGTTCTGAGGCTATATATAGATCAATACAAGCCGAGGTATTATTTATTTGAGGGAGCAAAACCGAAGACTCCATATAGTAGGAGTTCTGTAAATAAGGTATTTCATCGTGCTAAAAATAAGGCTAAGGTGAATCCAGAGGCTACGGTACACACTTTGCGCCATACCTTTGCCACACATTCTATGGAAAATGGTATGCCACTACATACAATCCAAAAGTTATTAGGACATAGAGATATTAAAACGACGGCAAGGTATTTGTATGTAACTTCAGAATCTTTAAAAAAGGCACAAAGTCCACTAGATAAACTAAATATTTTCGATGCTGAGGAGGAGGAGTAATTAGTGTTTTTAAAACTTATATTTTACAGGGGTTTGGGGTGTAAGTCACTGATTATAAATGGTGAACATATAAATGTATTTGTTTAGCAAGTTTGTTCTCAATTATAAGTAATCGGACACATGGTTAGAAGTCCTAATATTATTCATTTTGTTATTTGATCTACAGTGATTATATTTAGTTTTAAGTGAGGTTATTAGATTTTATATTATAGTATTATATATGTGTCCAATATCCTTATATCAACGTGTTGTCATCCATATATAAA
>OMKD01000296.1 GCA_900299495.1 Sphingobacteriales bacterium | reverse complement strand
TGACTCATCATAGATAGCTCCAAATTCAAAAGCACCATCACTTGGAGTTGTCAATATAGACTCCACTGTAGGAATAGCGTTAACTGGGTGCATTGCAGAGTTTCTGTTTACAACTACACCAGGATAACCGCTTAAGTCAAAGTTACCAAACATGTAATCATTATATTCAGGATATTCCATTGGATCACCAGCGTGAATTGCTACACCTACAAAGTGGTCGCCAAAACCAGCCTTTAATCTATCCATAAGGATTGTACCGTAAGGACACCAAGGACACCAAGTACCCGTAGCTTCCTCAACTACAACACTTCTACCTCCTGCTGGAGTCACCCCTTTGATAGATCCTGATGCAGCATCGTTTGCTGTATTCTCATCAGCTACACCATTAGGGTTTGCTATTGAAGCAGTAATATCTTGTACACCCTCCAAAACTTCTACAGGAACAGAGTGCGTGAAAGTAACTTCTTCAAAAGAGTTCAGCGTTACACCTGTTACTGCGTCAGTGTAAGTATCTACACCATTTGATAAATTCATGTCAAATGACTCAATTGTGTTAAGACCTGTATTGAAAACAGTAACTTCAACATCAACCATAGTACCTGGTAAACAAATATCTAAAGGAAGACGAATAGCAGTTGTAGCCAAATCATTATTTAATAATGAAGGTGGATCATAAGAAACCTCTATGTCATCGATGAAATACTTAGAACCTACATTCTCTTCAAATGGATATAGATTCAAAGATGCAACAGAGTTGATAGAATTTGAAAACGCACCTTGCTCCTCACCGTTAATAGAGAAGACCCAGTTATTTGCAAGCATGTCTGCATTCAAATTAATATCCATCCATTCACCTTGGTTGTAGGTACCCTGCATGTGGATTGTACCATTAGATCTTAAGAAGTAAGTTCCGTCTCCAAGAAAAATAAATTCAAGTGCCCAAGAAACACCGATAGCTTCTTCTGCCTGGAAGTTCCAATAAGCACCTTTACCTTCTGCAACATAGATAGCTGAAGAAAAATCAAAGGTTCCAAATTCAAACTTTTCACCAAAGTTTAAAACTACATCAACTGGACCCGCTGTACCTGCCGACTCTAATAATAGAGAGTTCGCACCGGAATTAGCTTGTTCTGTTGAAATTGGAGCATCCTGGTTTGCAGTATAAGGACCAGTCCATGTACTCCAGTTGCCTGGGTCGGTATTTACAATTAGATCCCCATCTGAAAAGGAATCAAAATTTTCCGACATAGTAAATTGTGCAGATGCATTAGTAGCAATTAATGAGCATACTGCGATAGTTGAAAGTAAGAGTTTACGCATATAAAATGAGTTTTATTCAAATAACACTTAAAACTAAGGAATACCTCGCAGTATTTATAATGTTTTGGTAATTGAAATAAACACAAAACAATATTTTAAACATAAAAAAAAGCGCATTCCAAATTATTGAAATGCGCTTTTTTCATTTTATATGAATTTATGGTAATTCAGCCATCAGTTCCACATACTCTTCTAACAAAGCCATTACATTTGCCGAGTTAAATCGTTTTGTACTCGTCCAAGACATCATTCCACCCTGAGAATGTAAATCTACGGCAAACTCCTCGTTGTACTTTTTATCCTCACTAAGCATTTTAACTGCTTTGATTTTGCTGTCATATGTCCATGTACCTTCACCGATTGTCTCCAACTTTTGACCGTGTGTAAATGTTCCATCCTTATGGAATTGGTACCACCTAGCTTTATTTGCATCATATGCAGCATTGTCTCTTCCTTGTCCTGGAACTACTTTGTGCCAATGCTCTACATACCAGTAACCCTTACTCGTTAGATTAGTTACTACTCGCTCTCCCTCTGCATCAAGAGGAACACCTCCAGATATTTTATCCATTGGATTACTTTGAACGGTCTCTGTTGCAGTTTGCGTATCCTCACTACCCGATTGATCTTTCACGCAACTTGTAAGACCGAATCCTACAAGGACCAACAATAGTAGATAGATGTTTTTCATATTTAGCTTAATTTTATTATTTCAGTTTAGATTTAGATTTGCAAAATAAACCCAAAAACAATAGCAACCAATTTTTAATGTAACTTTACAAGGCAAGACATATACAATGAAAGACAAAATTGAACATATTTTAAGTCACGAGTTTAATATAAAGCACTCAGATAAACTCTTGGTAGCCTGTAGTGGTGGTATCGATTCTATGGTCCTTTGTTCAATTTTACATGACATAGGTTATACATTTAGTATAGCACATATCAATTACAACCTCAGAGGAGATGATTCTATTATGGATAAAGAGCTGGTTGAAAGCTTTGCGGCGGAAAACGAATTGACGGTATACACCCACAATGTATTTCTGGATGATACACTAAAAGAGTCTTCAAAAAATTTGCAAGCAGAGGCAAGAAGAATTCGTTATGAATTTTTTGAGCGTGTATCAGAGGCAAAAGAAATTGATTTTATTCTTACTGCTCATCATCTGGACGACCAACTAGAAACACTTTTCTTCAACCTAAATAGGAAGATGCATCTTGATAATCTATCCGGTATTCCTAAAAAAAGAAATAATATTATAAGACCCATGCTGGCAATCAGTAAAAAGGAGATCAAACAATACGCATCGGAAAATCAGGTATTCTATAGAGAAGATAAAAGTAACGCTGAAAATAAATACGACAGAAACAAGATAAGGAATACCGTAATTCCTGCAATTACGGAATCATTCCCTGAATTCAGAGAAGGGTTTAAACAAAGTATCGAAAATTTCAGTAGCGGTTTAAACTTCTACAAAACTGCGATTGAAAATTGGAAATCCAAGGTTTGCATTCCTGAAATAGAGGGAATAAAAATCAATTTCATTGAACTTTTGGAATCTCCTGACCCCCGCTATTTACTATATCTTATTCTTGCTCCTATGGGGTTCAAAATGGACATTGCAAAACAGGTATACACCAGTGCAAAAAAACAAGCTACGGGTGCAACTTTTGAAATTAAAAGTCATAAGATACTTATCAACAGAAATGAGATAATCTGTATATCTAATGAACCAGAAACTGAAATAAATCAAATCTCCTGGACAAAGTATAGCCCTACCATAAAATTCAAACTTCATATGTACAGAAAGGAAATTCTGGACACTTGGGACAAAACAGTACAATTAGACAAAAACGAAGCCTTATTCGACGCAGAAAAGGTAAAATTCCCCTTACAAGTAAGACTAATAAAGGAAGGAGATAAAATCAAGCCTTTCGGTATGCAAGGCAAACAGAAAAAGGTAAAAAAACTACTTACTGATCTTAAGATCAATCGATTCGAAAAAAGTAAGATTCCAGTTATTACTGATTGTGAAGACCAAATCATTTGGATTCCAGGCTTTTGCCACAGCAATTACGGAAAAATCAAAAACAAGACAGCAAAATTCCTTCACCTCAAAATAAAAAAGGAAACCTAAACGGTTTCCTTTTTTATTTATCTAACAATGAAAGCATCTTTAAAGCCTTTCTCCTTAACCTGCTTAAGCGCTTTACTTGCTTCTGTATTATCTTCGAATGGACCTAATAACTTGGTTTTCAAGTTACCCTTTGTCCCATTGGACAAATCACCTATCGATTTTAAGACATTAAATTTAGGATCATCCAAACTGGATGCTTTAGAAACCGCACACAATTGAATGTAGATTGTACCTTCAGTAATTGCCTTAGTTTGTTCCTTTGGTGCCCATTCAAATGTGATTACCTCATCAGAATTTCCATATTCCTTCATTGCAGGTCCTTTAGCAGTAAGCGTTGGATTCTCTTCCTCCAATTCAAGGGTCTGCTTACCCACAAAAACGAATGCATCTTTATATCCAGCATTACTAACAGCACCAAGATGAGATGATGCTTCTGCTTTCGAAGCAAACGGACCAAGTCTTACCTTTTGACGATCATCCTCTCTAACTATAACGACTGGACCAATAGCATTTAACTTAGACTGATAAGCTTCTAAATTAACTTTATCTCCTCCTTTAAAAGCCCCCAACTGAATGTAATATGCACTGGAGAAACCATAAATGGGATAAGCACCCTTTGGACGAACATTATCAGGCTTACTTTCATAAGTTGCAAGAGGTGCTGAATTTGGGAATTCCTCCTCAACAGAAGGGAGAGAAGATTCCATATAAAAAGTACCTTGTACATAAGCAGGATTTACGCCTTGCTTTAATAAGATTCTTTTAGAAGTAGAAATATAGCCCTGTGCACGAATAGTAACCATATAGTTCTCGTTAGCTACTAGTGGCAACACTACACGTCCTTTTTCGTCTGTGTAAGATTCAAAAGTTTTTCCAGTTGCTGAAGAAGTTACATGAACCAATGCACTTGCTACTGCTCTATTAGACCCTTTTTCATAGACTAAGTATTCAAAGCTTTCTGACAAGGAAACTAGCTTAACCAAAATCTCTTTTGAAGAACTTGAACCAAAATTTGAAATATTGATGGTTTGAGCTGCATAATTCGCCTTTGAAACAACTGCAGTACAAGCTCCCTCCTTTAATAAAGAATAAGAAAGTCTACCTTGATTATCTGTAGTAGCTACACCGCCGCCACATGCACTTAGATCTACCTGAACTCCAGCTATTGGATTTTGACTTTGAGCATCTAGCACCTTGACCATTAAATGATCCTGATTCTTTCTGAATGAATAAATATCTTCATTGCCTTTTCCTCCTAGTCTGTTTGAAGAAAGGAAGCCAAGGTTTCTATATGGGTCATAGATAAATCCATTATCATCTCTCGAAGAGTTGATTCCTTTTCCTAGATTTTCAGGATTCGAATAATAGCCGTTTCCGTCTTTTTCAGATACAAACACATCCATCCCACCGAATCCAAGATGATAATTAGAAGAAAAATATAATTTATCCCCTAAAATGAATGGACTTATCTCATCACCTGGTGTATTAACTTTTGCACCTAGATTTACAGGCTTAGACCATGAACCATTTTGATAAAAACTTACAAATAAATCAAAACCTCCAAAGGAATTATCCTGACGATCTGAAGCAAAAATCAAGGTATTACCATCTTCTGAAAACACCCCATATCCTGTTGAATAACCAGGGCCGTTATGTTCAAATGGTACATTCTTAGTCCAAACACCATTAGCATCTACTTCAGCAAAGTACATACTTAACTCTACTTTAGATTCCGGTATTTGTCTTGTTCCGTCTACAAAATTATTCTTTGTAAAGACTACCCAATTCTTAGCCACTGAATATGACAGTGGACCTTCAGAAAGTGTTTTATCCCAATCTGCACGCAGTGTCGTGGTCTGCTCCAGATTCCCAATAGAATTAATATCTGAACGGAATAGTTTAGTTTTTGCATTATCTGAAAAACCAGCATTTGTTCTCTTGCTGTAAGCTGATCGCTTAGAAGATCTGGATGAAGCAAAAACTAAATTATCCTTAAAAAATGCTGGACTAAACTCTGTTCCAGCTGTATTATCAAAAACAAGAGAAACTTCATATTCAGAACCTACTCTGGATGTATTCATTGCAAAGTCACAAGCAGCAGGATAAGGATAGGTATTCTCCGTATTAACCAACATAGTATATCTGACAAAATATTTCTTTGCCTCATCATATTGCCTAAGTGACATCATCACTTTTCCGAGCTTTTCGTAAACAATAGGCTCAACATCATCATGGATAATTGCACGCTCATACATTTGCCTTGCCGCATCCATCTGATTCAATAATCGATGACAATCACCAGCACCCACAAGCGCTTTTAGATTTCCATTATAGCTTTTTAAAACGTCTTTGTAAGTCTCGAGCGCAAGGTTATACGCTCCTAATTCATATTGCTTTTCTGCTTTTGAAAGATTGTTTTGGGCAGATAAAGAAGCTCCGGACAACAATATCAGAAGAGCAATAAAGAAAGATTTTGTAGATCCCATATCTAATTTTTCGATTGTTAAGGGAATATAGCTTTTTTGGTTTTTGAGCTCATTATCAGAGCTTTCTATATTAGAATACTTTAAAATTCTTAATTTCGCAATATAACTAATCCTGCAATGGAACGAAAGTTTATTAATAAATATTTCCCAAATATCACAAAAATCAGGGCTTATTTCTCATTATTTTGCCAGCTGTAGTTCATCATAATAATTTCGGAATAACTTTTCATCCCCTCCTCTACCCCTTGCGCTTTGAGATACCAATCATAAGATTGTCTTCTAAACCTTGGAAAAAAATCTGGATATTTATCATAGTTATCATATATCTCTTGCAAATCTCCTCGAAGGTCATTAGACATAAGATCCACATCATGACAACCAACTATCAACATTTGCCTGGCTAAATAACGCCAGTATGCTAAGTAAGCTGAGTATCGCACATAAACATCGTCAATATTAATACCAACCTGATAGGCTAAAAAGTTGCATTCTCCTTCATTTGTAATACCAAAACCATGTCCAAGTTCATGCAAATAAGTAAATGGTTTCTGTAAATCATGTAATCCTGCATCAATATGCCCCTCTCCTGTCCAGGGCAAATAAATCCCCTGTGCACCAAACCTTAACAATAGTCCTTTTGGTTTTATAGATCGAACAACAGGATTTAAACGTCCATTTACATAATGCGAATCAAGAAATCTGGCCAAATGCCCCCCTAGTTCTTTTTGGTCGATTGAATTCCATTGCTCACCCTCTATTCGTACACTCATATGATTCAAGGTATCCAAAACTCTGAAGTATTCATCTTCTACAAACTCAAACGCTACAGATTCTGCCTTTACATTATTATAATCCAAAAAGGAAATCGAACCATAATTAAAACCCCATAACCAATAGAACAAAATCACTATAGTCATCAAACTCTTCGATAAGTATTTTACAGCATGAAAAAACCTTTGCTTCCAGAATACCTCAAGTCTGTATAATTTATATACCTTGAACAGGACTAAAGTCACAAGGCAAATAATCAGAATGTACAGAAAAGGAACACTCGTAGATGCAGACAATGGATCGATAACAGAACGAAACATAAAGTATACACGCTTAGTATAAAGCTCAAAAATCCAGTATTCTGGAAGCAAAACAAACATTAACATTGTTATAACAAAAAGCCATAAACGCCAGTATTCATAGGGTTTTTTGAGTGGATTAGCTATTCTTTTAAACTTCAGCATAAAATTTACTTAAACTCTTTTTATTTTTGTTCTGTTATAGCAACGTTCTTTTTAAATTCGTAATTCAAAGAACTGAACTAAATTATAATAAATATTAAATTTCATAGAATATGGCTTTGGAAATAACAGATGCTAACTTCACTGAGATGGTGAATAATAATGAGGGTGTTTCAGTTGTTGATTTTTGGGCTCCATGGTGTGGACCTTGTAAGATGATTGGACCAATCATCGATGAATTACACACTGAGTATGATGGGAAAGCAGTTATTGGAAAGGTAAACGTTGATGACAATCCGAATACATCAATGGAATTCGGTGTACGTTCAATCCCTACTATCCTTGTTTTCAAAAACGGTGAGATTGTAAACAAAAAGGTAGGAGTAGCTTCAAAAGCTGAGTTGCAGAAAATGATTGAAGATGCAATGTCTTAAAAAAATAAAGCCTCAGTTTTTAATCTGGGGCTTTTTTATTGCTTTGCTATTATTAATTATTTCCTGTTCAAAAAAGGAAGAACAGCAATACGAGGGTCCTGTCCATACAAACAACGAAGTCAAAGAGGCCCTTGTCCAATTAAAGGAATTATTCAGTAACAATGCCATTGAAAAAGGCTATTTACTTTCCTGGGAAAAAAGAAACCACAATCCCGTTTCTAAAAATCCAAACCTAGTACAGATAGAAATAGCTTGTGATTTTACCCAAACCAACTCAGAATTATTAGAGTGCTTTACTTTGGCAACACTTGAAGCGCTTCCGACTAAAAGTTTACAATATGATATTTGCACCAGCATAGCAGATGCTACAGATGATATTGGTCTTAAAAGGACCTTTTGCTATGCAATTTATGCACCTACTCCTATTTTAGAGGATTCTATAACAAAGCAAAAAGCCATTGCTTTCTTATCAAATAATGACCCCATGCAGCTAGCTAGTTTCAAATGGAATAGTTCTGAATGGATCACCTTTATGGCTTACCTAAATGGAAAACTTAGTCAAGAACAATTATCCATTCTGAACAATTACTTCAGATTTACGGAAACGACAGACTTACATTTATTAAGAGCATACACAAATCTAAGAACTAAGGATTAGTACATAAATCAATCAATTTGATAGAACAGACAAATGCTTTGAGCCTAAAAATTTAAATTTTTAGAATTAATTCATTTTATTTGGTTCAAATGTAAAACTAGTTTAACATGAAAAAATCACTCATAATAGGAGTTGCAGGACTATTAAGTTTAGCGTCTTGTACTTCAAATGAAAAACCAGAAATGACTTATCCAGATACGAGAAAGGAGGATGTCAAGGATGATTACTTCGGTACATCCGTAGAAGATCCCTACAGATGGTTAGAAATAGATACAGCATCAGAAGTTGAAGCTTGGGTAGATGCTCAAAATGAGGTTACGCAGGGTTTCCTGTCCTCTATTGATTACAGGTCAGCCATAGCAGACCGCTACACAGAATTATTCAACTACGTAAAACGATCTGCTCCTAGTAAGGTTGGAAATAAGTATTTTTTCTATAAAAACGATGGACTTCAAAATCAATCCGTTATTTATGTAAAAGACGGACAAGATGGAGAACCATCCGTTTTTATTGACCCAAATGAAGTCGATAAAAATGGAACCACGTCCATTAACCTATCAGGGGCCTCTAAAGACGAGCGCTATCTTGCTGTATCGACTAACGTGGCAGGTTCTGATTGGTCAGAGCTTACCGTTTATGATCTCGAGACCATGGAGCAAATGGATGATAAGATTGAATGGGTGAAGTTTTCGGGTGCTTCTTGGTGGAAAGACGGGTTCTTTTATTCAAGATACCCTGCACCAGACAAAGGAACTGAGTTGTCTGGAAACAACAAATTCCACAGTGTTTGGTACCATAAAGTAGGAACGCCTCAATCTGATGATGTACTCGTGCACAGGGATGATAACAATCCTGATTTCTACAACTTCGGAGGAGTTACAGAAGATGAGCGCTACCTAATCATGTATAAGCAACCTGGTACAGACGGTTTTGCAACTTATTACATGGATCTAAATGAAGCTGGCCTAGATGGTGAACTTAAACTTCTATTCGAAGGATACAGCAACAAAAGCAGTGTAGTCGATAATGTAGGAGACAAACTACTCGTACTGACTGATATAGAGGCACCAAATTATAGATTGATAGAGGTAGACTTAAACAATACGGATCCAACAAACTGGACTGACATTATACCTGCTTCTGATAATCTGCTTGAAGGCGTAAGCACAGGTGGTGGTAAATTATTTGCTAGCTATTTGGAAAAAGCTACAAACAAAATTTACCAAATGAACTATGATGGTAGTGATAAAAAGTCAATTGAGCTGCCAGGACTAGGTTCGGCGGGTGGATTTAGTGGTAAAAAAGAGGATACGGAATTATTCTATTCCTTTACCTCATTCACCTATCCAAGTATCATATTCAACTACAATATTGAATCAGGTAGTTCAGAGCCTTTCTTTGAAACTGAGTTAAAATTCAACCCGGAAGATTATGTAGAGAAACAGGTAGAATATCAAAGTAAAGACGGAGAGACTGTAACCATGTTTATTGTACACAAGAAAGGTCTTGAAATGAATGGTAACAACCCAACCTATCTTTACGGTTATGGAGGATTCAACATTTCACTAACACCATCTTTCAGTACTTCAAGAATTATCCTTCTAGAGAATAATGGTGTATTTGCAATGCCAAACCTAAGGGGTGGCGGTGAATATGGAGAAAAGTGGCACAAGGACGGAATGCTATTCAATAAGCAAAATGTGTTTGACGATTTCATTTCAGCTGGAGAATACCTGATTGCAGAAAACTACACCTCATCAGACAAACTGGCAATAGCTGGTGGTTCTAATGGTGGACTTTTAGTAGGCGCATGTATGGCACAAAGACCAGAACTATTTAGTGTTGCTTTCCCAGCAGTAGGTGTAATGGACATGCTTCGTTACCATAAATTTACTGTCGGTAAAGGTTGGATTCCAGAATATGGAAATGCAGAAAACAGTAAAGAAGAATTCGATAATCTGTACGCATATTCACCTCTGCACAACCTTAAGCCAAATGTAGATTATCCAGCTACAATGGTAACTACTGCAGACCATGATGACAGAGTAGTGCCAGCACATAGCTTTAAGTTTGCTGCACAATTACAAGCAAGTAGTACGGGTAAAAACCCAACATTGATCAGAATTGAGAAAAATGCTGGTCACGGTGCAGGTAAACCGGTATCCAAAATTATTGAAGAACAGTCGGATATTTGGTCCTTCTTATTCTATAATACAAACTCACCCGTGAGTTATAAATAACACGAACTCAATAAAAAACAAAAAGGTCCTTAAACAAGGGCCTTTTTGTTTTTATAATTATTTCTATTTTTAGAGAAATCAAAAGAAACCTATGCAGCCACTTGCAGAAAGACTGAGACCAAAAACACTAGAAGATTATATTGGTCAAACTCATATTTTGGGTAAACACAAAGTATTGCGAGCTGCAATTGAAAAAGGGAATATTCCTTCTTTTATTCTTTGGGGCCCTCCTGGAGTAGGTAAAACCACATTAGCAAATATTATTGCTCGAGTAACAGACCGACATTTTCTTAAACTGAGTGCAATTAATTCAGGGGTAAAGGATATTCGTGAATCTATTGATAAGGCAAAAAAACAAGCTTTTTTTGACCGCCCCTCTCCTATTTTATTTATTGATGAGATTCATAGGTTTTCAAAATCACAGCAAGATGCCCTACTTGGTGCTGTCGAGGATGGGACTGTCACTCTAATTGGTGCAACAACAGAAAACCCCTCCTTTGAAGTTATTCCAGCACTACTATCCCGATGCCAGGTCTATACCTTAAACCATCATACAGATCATGAATTGGAAAAACTACTATCAAGGGCCCTAGAAACGGATCATTTTTTAAAAGAGAAATCCATTATACTCAAAGAATCAAATGCTATAAAAGCATTCTCTGGAGGTGATGCAAGAAAGCTACTTAACATCTTGGAATTGGTAGTTTCCATGGCACAACAAGAGCCTGTAGAGATCACTAATGAACTAGTAGAACAAACCATTAAAGAAAATATTTCAATCTACGATAAAGGAGGAGAACAACACTATGACATAGCATCAGCTTTGATAAAAAGTATCAGAGGTTCTGACCCACAAGCAGCAGTTTATTGGTTGGCAAGGATGCTTGAGGGAGGAGAAGACATCAAATTCATTGCAAGAAGAATAATCATCTCCGCTTCTGAAGATATTGGACTTGCGAATCCCAATGCGCTTTTAATGGCTACAACAGCATTTCAGGCCAGTGAAAAAGTAGGTATGCCAGAGGCAAGGATCATTCTTTCACAAGCGGTTATATATTTGGCAACAAGCCCGAAGAGCAACTCCGCCTATATGGCAATAAATGAAGCTATGAGTAGCATAAAAAAATCTTCAAACCTAAGCGTTCCTTTACACTTGAGAAATGCACCTACTAAGCTTATGAAAGGTTTGGGCTACGGACAAGACTATAAATATGCTCATGACTACACAGACAATTTTGTAGAGCAGGATTTCTTACCCGAAAAGATCAAAGGGACTATGTTTTACAAACCTGCAAACAACCCTGCGGAGGACAAAATCAGAAATTCTATGAAAAACAAGTGGAAAGGTAACTACAAATACTAACGAAGAACCTGAGTTCTTTCTTCAAATACTTCTAAGGATCTTAAGCTGTCTACATGTTTATTATAGAAAGTATTCATAAATACTCGGATACGCTGCATGTCGGATTCATAAATTCGATCCATTGATCGTATAATGGAATTAAAACGAGGTCGCAACTCTTCAAAATACATAAGATTATCATTCAGCGTTGGCTCACTATTAAATGGAGAAACAAATATGCGGTCATTCCATTTTTTCTGCCCCAATGAAGTAAATAAGCGCAAATACGAGGGAGCAACAAATGAACAAAAATCAAAGTCATATGCAACAGGGACAAATAATTTCTGTTCCTCAACCCATAGCATCTTTACGTTTCGACCAACTTGAATATCCCAGTCTGCATTTCCGATCATGTAATTAAATAACATTAGGTTCTCTAAAGACTCTGTATCAAATTGATCAGCAGTAAGCCCTAAAGTATCTACAAACTCTCCATTCATTCTATCCTCCAACTGCTTATTACTTTCAATAATAATAGCAGGAGCAGTAATCTCCCATGACGGATCATGAATATCCGTGTAGGTTATTTTAATTTCATGTACTCTGTAGCTGTATGCAGTTACCTCATTGTACATTTTATAAACAGCTGCCTCTTTCTGAAGATTGATGATAGCCTCATCCTTATTTTCAAGACAGTGTGTTACAATTTTGTACTTATCAAACTCTGGTTTACCCACCAAGGTTTGAAGGCTGGACTTCTTGAAATTGATTTTCAAAGGAGGGAAATCACAAACTCTTGTTCTGAATTTACCACGAACATTGACATTAGCTTTAAGCATTTGTCTTTTACCATCAACACGAATAAATACCCTTGCAGGAGTCTCGGTTCTTGATTTTTTCACTATCAATTCCTCCAAATCTGCAAAAATCTCTATATTTTGAATCTGCTCTTTTTCGAGAAGATCAAAAAAGCTATAATCATTAGCTACCTCTGACTGCGAAAAGGCAGTACTTATGGTTAATGAAAACAACATTAATAAAACAAATAATTTCCTCATGCTATAAGCCGTGATATTTATTACAAAACTAACCTTAAATTAAGTCATATGCTAATAAAGACATGCGGTAGAAGATAAAGTTGCTGTTAATTTTTTCATAATATTTTAATCCATACAAAATCAAGGGATAACACAATTTTTTAGGATTCAATTTATCTGAAATATGATACCTTAACTAAGGGCATATTCAATCAAATTCTCTTTAATGCGCAAAAAAAACCTTATATCTTTTGTTTCCATATTTTTTCTGCTTTCAGGTATTATTTTTGGACAAAATGACAGCATAGGTCCCAAAAACATCATTTTATTTATCGGAGATGGAATGGGCTTAAGTCAAATTTCAACAGAGATCTTATCTAAGAAAAAAACAACCGTATTTGAATCCTTTAAACATATAGGATTTGCAAAAACGCATTCCAATTCCAGTTTAATTACAGATTCAGGTGCATCAGCAACTGCCATGTCAACAGGAAACAAGACTTACAATAATGCCATTGGATTAAATAAGGATAGTATACCAAGCACCAATCTAATGGAACTTGCTGCATTGAATAATTACAGCACAGGAATTCTTGTAACTGCTCCGCTTACACATGCTACTCCTGCCGCATTCTACGCACATACAAATCACAGAATCAACAAGGAAGAAATCGCACTGCAACTTAGTAGAATGAACATAGACTTATTAATTGGAGGAGGAAGGGAGAGCTTCTACGAACGTGAATCTGATGATAAAAACCTATTAGACTCCTTAAAGACAAATGGCTACAAAATCATAAACAACCTATCCGATCAATTTCCAAACCTAGCAGAGATGGATAAGAATCAGAAATTAATTTATTTCACTTCTGACTTCTTCCCCGCTGGTGCAATTACAGGTAGGATGTATCTACCTTATTACTGTAAAACAGCTCCTGTCTTCTTATCAAAAAAGGACAATGATGGATTTATTTTAATGGTTGAATCTAGTCAATTGGATATTAGTTTGCACTCCAACAGTTCCCTTGAGTTTAAATCAGAAATGTCAGATGCTGAGGCATCTATTGAAAAACTCCTTGAGTTTGCGAAGAAAGATAAGAATACACTACTAATCGTAACCGCCGACCACGAAACGGGAGGACTAGCTATTGAAGGTGGCAAATTGGGTAAAAAAATAGAGCTAGACTATACAACTAATGGACATACTGCAAGTATGGTTCCTGTCTTTGCGTTTGGACCAGGGGCTAATGAGTTTAAAG
>OMKD01000295.1 GCA_900299495.1 Sphingobacteriales bacterium | reverse complement strand
TTTGAGTATAGTAATAGCTTCCATCGGTCGTGTCAAATAGGAGTGTATGATCATTGAAGAAGATATTTGATTCGTCCAGTAGCTTTATGCTTTGGCCAAAAGAGTTGATGGAGTGAAAATTTACTGTGGCACGCAGACTATCATTTCCATTATAGTATTTGACGTTTATATCAGGGTAGATGTTGATAGCATTTTGAAGTATGTCATCTTCGGGAGCACAGGAATAAGCGAATAGGAGGCATAAGAAGAGTATGCCTTTAATTTTTGCATTCATTTCGGAGTAGATTTACTCCAAGATAGAACTTCAGCTAAACATATTAAAAAAAATAAAAGGTGACTTGCTGTAAAGTCACCTTTTAATAACTGTTGAAGAAAAACTCGTAAGTTTCTGTTAGGTTTCTATTATATAGATACCTGAAATTTCAATTTCGTTGCCTGAACTCAAAAAAAAATTATTTTTTTTAAAAACTGTGGCCATTTTTTTCAGTGAAGGCACTGAAGTGAGCATTGATTGTATTGAAAAGATCTGTTCCTTTAGCGGATTTAATTGCACGCCCATCTATTTCAGCAACCTTGGTTAATTCTCCCATAGTCCCAGTAGTGAATACGAAATCTGCCGTATAGAATTCAGATACTGCTATTCGTGCCTCTTCACAAGGTATATTATTATCCTTGCACAATTTCAATATAGTTCCTCGAGTAATTCCAGGCAAACAAGCGTCTGCATATGGTGTGCGGACTACTCCATGTTTGATTAGAAATACATTTACTCCGTTTGCTTCAGCAACAAAACCGTCCTTGTCTAACATAAGACCTGCATCCGCATGCGCATAATTGGCTTCGATTTTTGCAAGTATGTTGTTCAAAAGATTATTGTGGTGGATCCTGCTGTCCAGGAACATAGGGTTGTTTCTTCTGATAGAGGATGTGATTAGTTTGATACTTTCCGGATAAACTGGCGGTTTCCATTCCGCAAGAACTATAAGCCCGCATCCGGCCTGATTGAGTCTTGGGTCCATTCCCGATGTGATTTTTTCTCCACGGGTTAGTGTCAAACGGATGTGAACTCCGTCTCGCATATCGTTGGCTTCCAGCGTTTGGACTACAGCATCTATTATAGAACTTCTATCCGGTATACTTTTAAAGTCTAGGATATGGGCAGAATTCATTAGTCTGTCTAAGTGCTCATCCAGGCACAGGATTTTTCCTTCATATACCCGTAAGCCTTCCCATACAGCATCTCCTCCCTGGACAACACTATCAAAAACAGATATTTTTGCATGGTCTCTATGGAGTAATTCTCCATTTACATAGACTTTAAGATCTTTATTTTTTGGATTGAATTTTTGTAACATATTAGGCTTTTATTGCGTGCTCAAATAAGGTGTTATAGATTTGATTACAAGATTCAAGTAATGGTATCAAATCATCATTTAATTGTATGTCTTTATTTTCCAGTTTTTGAAAGCCAGTACTTTTATGTGCATTGCCGTACCAGTACTCTGCCCAAACGCCATCTGCTTTTTTAGGCCCTGCTTCCCATTGGAGCATAGACTTGTCAAAGTCCAGATCAAGTTTTTCGAAAAGGGTTTTTAATACTTTTTCAGGATTCTTTAGGAGCTCATGAGTATCCAAAATTAATACAGGTTTATTATGATTCTTGAAAAAGTTGAACAAGGTCAATTGTTCTGCAATTCCAATATCCTTCATGCTAGGGCTACTAATCACTTTTTGGTAAGAAAAGATAATTCGCTTAGGTGGGCGGATAAGTAAAATATTTTGAAAGGGTAATAAAAGATTTAGGTCAAATTGATCCAGGTGGTGAGTCATTTGCTTTGCAAGCAGGTGACTCGTTTTTATGGATCCATTCAGTAAGGCATTCATAACTTCGACCCCATTTGTCGATTGACTTTCAATAACGGCCTGTGCCCCTGGATGTCTGTCTTGTTGTGCTGGATTTTGCTTTAAATAATAGGCGTATAAAGGTTCATCAACTACGGTGAAGTCTTTATGTTGATCAAAAGCGTACATTAAAGCGGTTGAGATATTTCTTGGACTGGACCAAAGATTTATACGAGCCATTAATTTTTTCTATAAATTAAAAAATCGACTCCGAAAGCAAAAGCTCAGAGCCGATTTTTTGAAGTTTTATTGTGCTTAGAATTTATTCAAGGATTATTTTCTTGATAATAGTATGCTTCTTGCTCTTTAGTTCTATGTAGTATAATCCTGTAGGGGTATCTAATAGATTGAATCCTACGCTTTTATTCTCTTTAACAAAGTGTTGGGTTGTTTCGATACCTGCTGAATTATATATTTTAATGACATCAGGATTTATGTTCAAGCCTGACCAATCGACTGTGAATTCTCCATTACTTGGATTTGGAAAAATGGTAACTTGTTCACTAATATCAATGTTATCTGTACTAGTAAATAAGATGGTATTAATGTATGAAGTAGTTCCACAGCGACCTGTTACGCTCAATGTTATGTCATAAAGTCCGATGTCGTCATAGGTGTGAATTGGATTTTCCAAAGTTGAAAAATTACCATCTCCAAAATCCCAAAGATAGGTCTCTCCATACTGGGACATATTCACGAATTCAACCTCAAGGCCAGCTATTAAAGGATGGTATAATCCTGAGGGATAATCATATACCTCCAATATCAAGGTGGAATCACATCCGAAATAACTTTCAAAATTTATTTCATAGCTACCAGCTGAATCAATAAGATAGTTTTCTAAAAGGAATGTTGCGTTTTGATTGAGGCAAAGAGTATCAAATTCAGTACTTGTGCTCAAAGCAGTTGCTGTGACAGCTAGACTTAAGGTTTCAGTTGCGTAGCAGTCATTATTTCCAAACACTTGAATTGTACTATTGCCAAAAATAGGTGATATGATATCAATACAAATTTGATTTTGGTTTTCCGACAAATAAGGTTCATCCAATATGGATCCAACCCCACTGATACTAAATGTATAGTCTTCTACCATCGGTATGCTAGGGTTTAAATCAACGCAATAAGTGACTGTTGATTCCTTACAAAACTCTAAAGGACCTGAAAGGTTTTGTAGTTCAAGGATTTCATTTGGAGGAGATGGAGTCACCTCTAATTCAAACTCGCAAACTGATCCAGCAAATCCATCCAATAGAACAGTATAGATTTCATTTGGCACCATACCAACTATAT
>OMKD01000294.1 GCA_900299495.1 Sphingobacteriales bacterium | reverse complement strand
ATTCCTGCATTGTCTGGTGCTCGTTACAGAAGTCATACATTAGAAGTTGAACTTGCTAAGCCGAAGCCTGAATCTGAATCAAGGTATGACAGACCTCGTAAGAGCAGATTTAATAAATCTAAGAGCAATGGCTCTGGCGGTAGCGATAGATCTTCAAGAGGAAGAGGTAAATTTTCTAAAGGATCGGGTAAGAGTTCAAGCAAGAACAGGTCCTCAAGATTTTCATACTAAGCCTTATCTTGTAGTTAGATGATAACAGAAGGTAAAAGAAATATACTAAAGGTCAGAGAGTGGGACGAAAACGGTGCCATTCTCGAAGACCAAGAACAGGATTCGATCTTTCTTCCTAACCAGTACATGACTCGTGCTGTTGAAACAGGAGAAGAGCTTGAAGTATTCGTATTCATTGATAATATAGAGGAGCGCATAGCAACTATGGAATTACCTGCATTTGAAGTGGATTCTTTTGCTTGCTTGCCTGTCAAAGCTGTTGAATCCTATGGTGTTTTCTTAGATGGAGGATTACCAAAGGATATATTTCTTCCCAATAAGTTGGCTATCTATAAGAAATTTGATGTAGGAGAGAAGCGATTGGTTTACATATCGACAGACCCTTTGAATGGGAAAATGGTGGCTTCAGAAAAGTTATCTAATTTTCTTTCTGAAGAGCCTGTAGAATATGAATATAATCAGGAGGTTAATCTTCGGATCTGGAGAAAGACGCCTTTAGGCTACCGGGTAATCATCAATGATGAGTCTGAAGGGATGTTATTCAATAATCAGGTATTCCGAAAAATTATAATAGGTGAATCTTGCAAAGGATATATCAAAGATATCCGTGAAAGTGATGGCAAAATTGATGTCAGTTTGAGCAAGCTGGGCTTTAAGGAACATATCGATGAGCATCAAAATACTATCCTGAATAAATTAAAAGCAGCTGGAGGGGCACTTCCACTGAATGATAAAAGTGCACCGGAATTGATTTACTCAGAATTAAGTATGAGTAAGAAAAACTTTAAAAAAGCTATCGGAGCATTGTATAAGAAACGACAAATTCTAATTGAAGAACAGGGGATCAGATTAAGCTGATCCCTTTTGTTTTGATAGGTATATCTGCTAGAGAGTGGCTAACATAAGTTTGTATAATACTCTAGCTCCAACATTTCCATCCCATTCATTTCCTAATCCTCCAACCTCATTAAGGTCGAAGCCAATGATTTCACGACCACTTTTCCTTAATTCAGCAATAATATAGACTGCTTCCTGAAACTCGAAACCTCCTGGAACAGGTGTTCCTGTATTTGGGCAAAGTTTTGGATCTAGGCCATCGATGTCGAAACTGATATATACTTTTTGTGGAAGGGTATTGATTATATCATGTACTATATCCTTGAAGGATTCCCCTTCAAAACATCTTCTTTTAATTGATTCGTCTGTAAAAACAGAAATGCGATCAGGTATACTAGTTGCTAAATCGATTTCCTGGTCACAATAATCTCGGATACCAATTTGAGTGAGTTGACTTATATTATTTATTTTAAGTGCGTTATGCATGATTGATGCATGGGATAATTCAAAGTCTTCATAGCTGTTTCTGAGGTCCATATGAGCATCAAATTGTAAGATTCCAAAAGAATTATGAACCTCAGAGAGCGCCTTTAAAAACCCTAAGGGTGTAGCGTGTGATCCACCACAAAGTCCTACTTTTTTCCCTTTTTTTAGTAGTGCTAAACTTTGTTCGTAAACAAAATCCTTGCAGATATGGCATGCTTCGTTTATTTCTGAAACGAGTGATTGTTGTTCTGAAGAAACCTTGGTGTTTCCGCCACTTTCAAGAAAGTCAATATGCTTTTTTGCCTTTTCTCTGAATTGTTTATTTAGCTCTAAAAGTTTAGCTGGTGACGGACGCATGAAAATTCCTTTTTTCCATGCATTGGGAAAGTCAGCATCGTAAAGATCCAATTGAGTTGATACTTGTAAAATATTCTCCGGACCAGTTGATGTTCCATCCGAATACGAAACCGTTACATCCCAGGGAATTGAAAGCACTACCAGTGCTGCATGTTCTTCCTCAAATGGCAAACCAATAAAATGTCCATTTTCCAATCCAATACCATTTGGATCAAATGATTCCAGTAATTTTTCTTTATCCATACCTCAAATATATTACCAATTCTTTTTCAGGGGTAAAATGCATATAAAAAAGGAATTTTGAATCACTTTTTTGGCTTATATTTGCCGAAATTTTCATCAACATAATAAAAGCATAGCGATGTCTAAGGTTATCATTATTGGTGCTGGAGGAGTAGGTAGAGTAGTAGCCTACAAATGTGCACAGCATCCCGAGGTGTTTTCTGAAATTATGCTGGCAAGCAGAACTGTTTCGAAATGTGAACAAATTGCAGCTGATGTAGTCAGAGATACCGGGCATAAGAACTTTACTACTGCACAGATTGATGCAGATGATGTTCCAGCTCTTGTAAGACTTTTCAATGAATACAAACCGAAGTTGGTTATTCATGTAGCACTTCCATATCAAGATCTTACGATCATGGATGCCTGTTTAGAGGCTGGTGTTCATTATTTGGATACAGCAAATTATGAGCCTATTGATGAGGCTAAGTTTGAATATTCATGGCAGTGGGCGTATCAGGATCGATTCAAGGAAGCAGGTTTGACTGCTGTTCTTGGTTGTGGTTTTGATCCAGGTGTGACTAGTATCTTTACTGCTCGTGCTGCTAAGCACTTCTTTGATGAAATCCATTACTTGGATATAGTAGATTGTAATGCAGGTGATCATGGCCATCCATTTGCTACAAATTTTAACCCTGAGATCAATATCAGAGAGATTACGCAAAAGGGGAAGTATTACGAAAATGGGGAGTGGGTTGAAACAGAGCCACACGAATTTAAGCGTGAGTTAAACTATCCAAATATTGGAGGACGCAATTCTTACTTGATCTATCATGAAGAATTAGAATCCTTAGTAAAAAACTATCCTTCCATAAAGCGTGCAAGATTCTGGATGACTTTTGGAGACCAATACCTTACTTACCTAAGAGTAATCCAAGATATTGGTATGGCAAGTATTGAACCTGTTCAATACAATGGTCAAGAAATCGTTCCATTAAAGTTTTTGAAAGAAGTACTTCCAGACCCAGGTTCTTTAGGAACTAACTATTCTGGTGAAACTTCTATTGGTTGTCGTGTTCGTGGGGTCAAAGATGGAGAAGAGAAGACTTATTACATTTGGAATAACTGCTCGCATCAAGCTGCTTTCAATGAAACGGGAGCACAGGGAGTAAGCTATACAACAGGTGTACCTGCAATGATTGGTGC
Organism: Sphingobacteriales bacterium; assembly: GCA_900299495.1. Classification (GTDB taxonomy): domain Bacteria; phylum Bacteroidota; class Bacteroidia; order Chitinophagales; family Saprospiraceae; genus AM-2324. The sequence goes on along the minus strand of OMKD01000294.1, from coordinate 1,017 downwards.
AATGATGTTACTTACTGGCGAATGGTCGGGTGCTGGTGTATTCAACGTTGAGGAATTCAATCCGGATCCATTCCTTGCAAAACTAGGTGAATACGGTTTGGAATGGCATGAAGAGGAGAATGCTGACATTGAGTTTAGTGCAGAATTTTAAAAAATAGTAGACGTGTTATACTCAGATAAAATACCATATGAGTCCTGTAAAGGACCTGCTTATATTTTGGATCTTGAACGCTTAGAGTTCAATCTTCAATTGATTGACATGGTGCAAAAGGATGCTGGTGTTTCTATCATTATGGCACTAAAAGCATATGCCAATTGGAGGACTTTTCCTCTGATTGGCAACTATTTGAATGGTGCAACTGCTAGTTCACTCAACGAAGCTAGATTGATCTATGAAGAAATGGGGGCTAAGGTACATGCCTATTTTGTGGCTTACCGCCAGGATGAATTTGATGAACTCTTGAATTATTGTTCTCATATTACATTCAATTCAGTAGGTCAATTTGAGCGTTTTAAAGATAAAATTGCTTCCAGTGGCCACGAGATTTCCGTAGGACTACGTGTAAATCCTGAATTTTCTTTAGTGGAGACGGATTTATACAATCCTGCTAGTCCCGGATCTAGACTTGGGATCGCACCGGATTCTTTGATAAATGGTTGGCCTGAGGGTGTCGATGGCTTGCACTTTCATACGCTTTGCGAATCCACTTCTTTTGATCTAGAAAAAACACTTGAAGCATTGGAGGAGAAATATGGTCAATTCTTCCCACAATTGAAATGGATCAATATGGGAGGTGGACATCTAATGACAAGAGCAGATTATAATACCAAGCATTTGATTGGGTTACTAAGAGGATTCAAAGAAAAGCATAAGTTGGATATCATAATGGAGCCAGGTTCAGCCATAGTTTGGCGAACAGGTGAGTTGGTCGCTGAAATCCTGGATATCCATGAAGCAAGAGGGGTTAAAACAGTGATTCTCGACGTTTCCTTTACGGCACACATGCCCGATACTTT
>OMKD01000293.1 GCA_900299495.1 Sphingobacteriales bacterium | reverse complement strand
TTCTTTTTTTGGTCCCATTGAAAATAACAGAAGACATGGTGTCCAAACGCAATTCGCGGCTTTTTTGCTCTCCGAGTACCCAACGAACGGCATCTACGATATTTGATTTTCCAGATCCGTTTGGACCTACAATTCCAATTACGTCCTCATCAAAGTGAATGACTGTTTCATTTGCAAAACTTTTAAATCCTTTAATTTCAAGGGTTTTTAATCGCATTGGTTATTTTCTGACTAGTGAGTTTTGTTAGTTTATGTTTTACTTGATCTTTTCGCTAAATTCAGGATCTATCCGTAGCAAGGAACGTTCAAGGTAGACTTCGTTTAACTTATGATGGCCTTTCGTCCAGGCTTCTTTTCCTATATTATACTTGTTTTTCAAAAGTCTTTGTCTTTGCGCTTCATACAAGCTTATTGCGCAGGCTACTGAAATATTCAGACTTCTGACCATGCCGTGCTGAGGTATTATAAAGTTACCTTCTGAGTAACTTAATGCTTCCTCTGAACAGCCTTCGTGTTCATTACCAAATAACAAAGCAACGGATTGTGTGAGTTCCAAATCATATACAGAAGATGCATCCTTGCTCAAATGTGTGCTGTATATTTTATCATATTTTGATTTGACATGCTCAAAACAGGCCTTGGTATCTTGGTAGAAATGGATATCTACCCATTTTCTGGCACCTGCAGAAGACTTTTTCCCAAGCTCTAGTTTTTCTATTGGAGTGGAGTCAGAATAAAGCACGAATATCTCTCGAATACCTACTGAATCACAGGTTCTTAGTACAGCAGAAATATTATGCGGATCATGAACATTTTCGAGTACTACTGTTAGATCAAGTTGTCTATTCGATACGGTATCTTCAATTCTTTTTATTCGTGCTTCTTCCATTAATTTCTGTCTTCAGTGAATTCACTTCCTTCATTCAATAGTTCTTCAAGCTTGTCTACAGGCTGGAAGAAGTGATCATGAAATTTAAGGATATGCAAATACTTGTTTTCAAATCTGCTTACTGGCATATATGAGAAATCATCCTGGTATTGTATTATTGGCATCATCACCTTTTCAAGCTGATATTTGGTTATTAGATTTTCATCAGGCAGTGTTTCAAGCATGAAATGAAAATCAGGTCCATGGATAGAAAATAATTTGCCAAAATACTTGGTAGTTGTGTAGGCTGTAAATGCCTCATCATCAGGTATCATTGCAAATTTTTCATTGTAAGCAGCTATCCACTGCTTGATCTCAGGATCAAAAAGGTCTATGAAATTTGCTGAGGTGATGTGAACATTTAGGCTTTCATACATAGAAGGTGCTATGTTTACAAACTTTGTTTTCCATTGTGGAAGTCCGTAAACATTGATCATTTTATTCTCCTGGTTGATTCGAATTTTGTTTAGCATTTCATAAACAAAGGATTCATCTCTAAATGAAGGAATTATGATTGCACTTGGTTTACTCTGGTGCATCATTGGTAGAACATCTACTTCGGTATACCCGGGAGTATCATCAGTAATTATAAATTCCTTGATGTAAGAGGTATCTGTAGCCAATTTTGTGCTATCAAAATATTCTATACAATACCTCATCATTTCCAACTCTGACTTTTCAGAGGCTCTTCCTACCACTACAATCTGTTCAGGGGAGAAATTCGCTAAAGCATGTTTCATCAAGGCCTCACAGTGTGCTTTTACAGATGGGTTCATCTGTAAATAGTACGGATTTGATTCCGTTACTGTTGTATTCATAACTCTTGGAGAAACAAGTGGCTTTTTATTTGTCTTTGCGTATTCAGCTAATTCAACTGCACAGTTTTTCTTAAACGGACCAACTAGAAGATCTACCTTTGCAAGGTTCCTGTTGCCATTTAGTTTTGATTTCAATGTTGCTGGGTTCCCCTCAGTATCATAGAAGTAAGCATCTATTAGGATGTTTTTCTCCTTTAATTCATCCAATGCCATAATGATTCCATTATGGTAGTGAATGGCATCCATAGAAGCAGCGGGTATTTTGTTTTCAAGGCTATTTAATTTAGTAGCATTAAAGGGTAGGAAAAATGCCATACTCATCCCAGAGCTAAATGTATTAGGGTCTTTTTCCTGATTATTGAATACCATTTCTGCATCCGAAATGATCACTAGAGACATTTTATTTCCTTCTGACCACTCAATAGTGTCCAAGTCAACATCTAATTGTTGATTGTAAACAATCTCTCCAGTGTTCGGATCTACTTTTTTTGGACCCTCCAGATCTTTGGGGAAGTCTGGTTTATTGGATCCTGTTGTGCTGTTAACTGGTTTAAAGAAAACACACGAACTTGCAAATATTAATAAAAATAGTAGCCCAAAATATTTTGTTCCATTATTCCCATTCGATAGTCGCTGGTGGTTTTGTACTGATGTCATAAACAACTCGGTTTATACCTTTTACTTTATTTATAATTTCGCTTGATACTTCAGCTAGGAAATCATGAGGTAATTTACTCCATTCAGCTGTCATACCATCTACAGAATTTACAGATCTAAGGGCCACTGCACGCTCATAGGTTCTTTCATCTCCCATAACACCAACCGATTGAATAGGCAACAAAATTACACCTGATTGCCATACCTGATCATACAAATCGTGTTCCTTTAATTTTGAGATGAAAATATTATCAGCCTCCTGAAGGATTTTTACCTTGTCTTCTGTAATGTCTCCTAGGATTCTGATAGCAAGTCCAGGTCCAGGGAAGGGATGACGTCCAAGTATGTGATGTCCTATTCCCAATGATTTTCCAACTCTCCTTACTTCATCTTTGAATAACATACGAAGAGGCTCAACGATTTCAAGGTCAAGTTTCTCTGGAAGGCCACCAACATTGTGGTGAGACTTGATAGTTACAGATGGTCCGTGTACGGATACTGATTCGATCACATCTGGGTAAATTGTACCTTGACCTAAGAAAGCAATGTTGTCCATTTTTTTCGCCTCTCTTTCAAAGACTTCTATGAAAACTCTTCCGATTGCTTTTCTTTTCTTCTCAGGATCGCTTATATCTTTAAGTGCATCATAAAACTCACGTTGAGCATTGATACCATATACCTGAAGGCCTAAGCCATTATATGATTCGAGGACCTGTTCGTACTCATTTTTTCTTAGTAGGCCATTGTCAATAAAGAAACAATGTAGACGGTCTCCAATCGCTTTTTGCAATAAGACAGCTGCCACTGTAGAATCCACACCTCCTGATAAACCTAGAAGTACCGATTTGTCTCCAATGCGATTTCTTAGTTGATTTACAGTCTCTTCGATATAGGATTCTGGTGTCCATGAACCAGAGCAACCACTTATGTTTATTATGAAGTTTTTCAGAATCTCTGAACCCTCTAGAGAGTGCGTAACTTCTGGATGGAACTGAAGTGCATATACAGGATGATCAAATGCTCCTTCCTTTGCTCCATAAGCCGCTACTTCCACGTCATTTGTGCTAGCCAGTATCTCAAAATTATCGCCAATTTCAAAAATTGTGTCTCCATGGGACATCCATACCTGTGAAGAATGCGATACATTTTCGAATAGGGGAGAGTCTGTCTTTTTTACTTCAAGAGAAGCTTTGCCATATTCTCGTTTCTGAGAGCGTTGAACCTGACCTCCATGGTGATGCGCCAGATACTGTGCTCCATAACACACGCATAATAAAGGCTTGTTTCCAATATAGCGTTGTAAATCTACCTGTGGTGCATTTTCCTGTAATACGGAAAACGGACTACCTGATAGTACAACCCCTTTCACTGAATCATCTAATTCTATCTTTTTGTTGAAAGGGTGGATTTCACAATAAACATTGAGCTCTCTAACACGACGAGCTATTAATTGTGTATACTGAGAACCGAAATCTAAAATTATAATCTTTTCATTCATAAGTCTTAATCCCTAAGGGCCAGCATGTGTGTAAATAAATGTAATAAATATTTTATTGACTTAACTATTTAAGTTAATCTTTCATTCAATTAATTCTGCATCATCCAGAATGTAGATTAGATAATCTAAATCTGTTGCATTTAATCTCAGCGTACCTTTGCAGCTCAACTGTTCATCAAGTTTTAAGTTTCGCTTAGGCTCATTTTTTAATTGGATGTCAAGGATGGATTCCAGTCCTGCTTGTCCGCAGAAAAAGCACTGACTGTATGGGAATGCGGATAATATAAAAATTTCTTCATCTCCAGTTTCTGAAACGGGAATCATATATCCTTTAATTTGAACCTCAAGTCCGCTGTAGGCTAGGGGACCTGATCCAAATACTGGGTAATCAATGACTACACCTAAATCTTCATTTTTTCTGCCTTCATATGAAAGGTCTGAAAGTATATCCCAATTTAATTCAACTGAAGGTAAGGATAGGAGGCTGTCTTTTAATAGTTTGCTCTGCGTCTCTACAGAATCTTGTTCTTTTGTAAGGTTTAGGATGGGTAAATCTTCAATGGGAAGTGTATCTGTTGTTTCTTGAGTTTGATGGTCGTTAAGAGTTTCTTCCGGATTCGTATTTGAACAGGAATAACAAAGCCATAAAAGGAGTGAAAATGCGATTAGTTTATTCATCTTTGGCAACTTATAAAATAACAAAAGGGAAATGAGCAATCATTTCCCTTTGCTTTGTAAAAGAACAATAAATTACTTTACTGCGTTTACAATAGCTTTGAACGACTCTGGGTTGTTCATTGCAAGGTCAGCAAGTACTTTTCTGTTAAGTTTGATGTCCTTTTGATTCATTAAGTGCATGAATCTTGAGTAAGACAAACCTTCCAGGCGAACTGCTGCATTGATACGTGCGATCCAAAGTCTTCTGAAGGCACGTTTCTTTTGTCTTCTGTCACGGTAAGAGTAAAGCAATGCTTTTTCTACCGCGTTTTTAGCTGAAGTATAAAGTTTACTTCTTCCACCAAAGTAACCTTTGGCTGCTTTCATAATTTTCTTGCGTCTCTTTCTAGACGCAACGTGATTCACTGATCTAGGCATAAATCATTCTTTTGTTCGTTGCAGGGGCAAAAGCTCTTTTCCTGCAACCTCGTCAAAAAATTAAATTCCCAATAATTGCTTGATACGTTTCGAGTCAGCTTTGCTAACTAAAGTTGCACCTCTTAGACGTAATTTAGCCTTCTTAGACTTCTTACGCATTAGGTGAGACGTACGAGCTTGAAAACGCTTCAACTTTCCAGACCCGGTTACTCTAAATCTCTTTTTAGCACCGGAGTGAGTTTTCATCTTAGGCATCTCAAAAATTTTATTAATAAAATGAGTTGCAAAATTATAAAAAAAAGAACTAATCTTCAACGATTAGCTCTTTTTTATTTATTTCTTTTTCTTAGGGGAGAGAATGACATTCATTCTTCGTCCTTCCATTCTAGGCAGGGCTTCAGCACCCCCGTATTCTTCAAGCTCTTTAAGGAACCTTAGTAAGATAAGTTCACCTCTTTCTTTAAAGACAATCGTTCTTCCTCGGAACTGAACGAAGGCTTTAACTTTAGCACCATCTTCAAGGAATTTCTTGGCATGCTTAAGCTTGAATTCGAAATCATGCTCATCTGTATTCGGTCCGAAACGGATTTCCTTAACTACAGTTTTTGCAGACTTTGCTTTAAGCTCTTTCTCTTTCTTCTTCTTATTGTAAAGGAATTTTTTGTAATCAATAATCTTTACAACTGGAGGGTTTGCATTCGGAGAAATTTCAACAAGATCAAGGTCAGCTCTAAAGGCCCAATCCTGAAGTTGTTTGGTTGAAAAAATTCCGGGAGCCACTTCCTTACCTGCAGCCTCTGATATGATTGCAAAATCTTCGCCAACTAGACGAGCTTCAGGAACTCTGATTTGTTTATTGATTCTAAATTGTTCTTGTTGCTGACTTCTGTTGTTATTCCTATCTCTCTTTCTAGCCAATAGAATTATTTTTTTTTCTGAAAATTGTACTAACTAATTATGGTTATATAATTAGAATGGACAAATCTAATAAAGAAAGTGGAAAGAAAATACTTTCCACCTATAATTTATTAAATCTATTCTTAAAACATCTATTTAATTAATAAAATTCCAAAGATGTTTAATTGTCACTTGTTGTTTCAGAAACCTTGTCCTCTTTGATAATGATATTATTTTCTTTATCAATGGTAGCTGTCAGTGTAGAAGAAGGAGCAGGATTATTATTTAAAATGAAATCTGCTAATGGATCTTCTATGTATTTTTGAACGGCTCTGTTTAGCGGCCTTGCTCCAAACTGAGGATCGTATCCTTTTTCAGATACAAAGTCTTTAACTTTTTTACTTAGCTTGAACTTGTATCCAAGGTTTTCTATTCGCTTGTAAAGATCTTTAAGCGTAATATCAATGATCTTATAAATGTCCTCTTTATCCAGAGAATTGAAGATTACAACATCATCGATTCTGTTCAAGAACTCAGGCGAGAATGTACGCTTAAGTGCATTTTGAATAACGCTCTTAGAATGTTCTTCCGAACCTTCTTGCCTTGCAGAAGTATTAAATCCTACACCTTGCCCGAAATCCTTAAGTGTACGCACACCGATATTAGAAGTCATAAGAATAAGCGTATTCTTGAAGTCAACTTTTCTTCCAAGGCCATCCGTTAACTGACCGTCATCTAATACCTGCAATAGGATATTATAAACATCTGGGTGCGCTTTTTCGATCTCATCCAGAAGGATAACTGAATAAGGCTTTCTTCTTACTTTTTCGGTCAGCTGACCACCTTCTTCGTATCCTACGTATCCTGGAGGAGCACCAATAAGACGACTTACCGCGAATTTCTCCATGTATTCACTCATGTCAATTCGAATCAGTGAATCCTCTGAGTCAAACATATATTTAGCTAGACATTTTGCTAACTCTGTTTTACCGACTCCTGTAGGCCCAAGGAAAATGAATGTTCCAATGGGTTTTTTAGGATCTTTAAGGCCAATGCGATTTCTCTGTATAGCTTTTACAACCTTGGCAATTGTTTCGTTTTGACCAACTATAAATTTTTGAAGGTCTTTACCCATATTAACGAGTTTCTTACTCTCTTTTTGAGCCACTCTGTTTAATGGAATACCTGTCATCATAGAGACAACGGCAGCGATATCTTCATCATTTACCGGGTACTTTTTGACTTTGGACTCTTCTTCCCATTGCCTTTGCGCCTGTTCAAGCTCTTTCTGCTTATTTGATTCGTGATCTCTAAGGTCAGCAGCTTTTTCATACTGTTGATCCTTAACCGCTTTGGTTTTCTTTTCTTTTATAAGCTCAATAGCTTTTTCCAGTTCTTCAATATATGGAGGTACATGGATATTGTTCAGATGAACACGTGCACCTACCTCATCAAGCACATCAATTGCCTTGTCTGGTAAAAACCTATCTGTTATATATCTGTCGCTTAATTTTACACAAGCTTCAATAGCAGCATCAGAATATACCACATTGTGGTAATCTTCATATTTACCTTTAATATTATTAAGTATAGTGATCGATTCGTCTTGGCTTGGAGGATCGATCACTACTTTTTGAAATCTTCTGTCTAGTGCACCATCTTTTTCAATATGCTGACGATACTCGTCAAGGGTAGAAGCCCCTATACATTGAAGTTCTCCTCTAGCTAAAGCGGGCTTGAATATATTCGATGCATCTAGGGAGCCTGTTGCTCCTCCAGCACCAACGATGGTATGGATCTCATCAATAAAAAGAATGACATCACGTGTTTTTTCTAGCTCTGTCATGATGGCTTTCATCCGTTCTTCGAACTGACCTCTGTATTTTGTTCCAGCCACCAAAGCAGCAAGATCCAACATTACTATTCTTTTGTTGAATAATGTCCTGGATACTTTTTTCTGATTGATGCGAAGTGCAAGACCCTCTACAATGGCCGTTTTACCCACACCAGGTTCTCCAATTAGAATTGGATTGTTCTTTTTTCTTCTAGATAGTATTTGAGATACTCGTTCGATCTCGTTCTCTCTGCCAATAATTGGGTCAAGTTTGCCTTCTTGGGCAAGTTTAGTTACGTCTCTACCGAAATTGTCTAATACCGGAGTTTTGGACTTTGTTCCACTTTTTCTTTGTGACATATCGCTTTGGTTTTCCTCTTCAAATGGTAAATTTTGATCCGAGGGGGATTCTGCGAATGGAAGTGACGTTTCGTCAAATTCCATCATTTCGTTGCTAACGTATTCTAGTTCAGATTTATAGATGCCGTAGTCGACATCAAAGTTTTGGAGAAGCTGAGCTGCTCCATTGTTTCCATCCCTTAATATAGATAAAACTAGATGCTCAGGTGAGATTTTTCCACTCTTTAGAAGTTTAGCTTCCAAAAAAGTTACTTTTAAAATTTTCTCTGCCTTTTTACTTAAGGGTATTTTGCCACTGGGGTCTACACTTCCTAGTTCAAGAGAATTAATTCTAATTCCCAACTCTTTTTTGAGTGCATTAAGATCTAGGTCAAGTGAATTTAGCACTTGATAGCCAAGGTTGTCTCTTTCTATAAGGACACCAGCTAGCAGGTGTTCAGGGCCAATATAATTTTGGCCTGAATCCTGAGCAGTTTTTCTACTTAGCTCTATTACTTTCAGTACTCTATTTGAAAATTGTTTATTCATTATGCCTCTTTCTATTCAAACAATAATAAAGTATAAAACCCAAGATTTCAATCTTTTTATTCGCTTTCCTGTGTTTATTGACACAAATATCATTGGGTATACATCTTTTAACTCCAAATTCGTGCCACTTTCATTTTCATGA
>OMKD01000292.1 GCA_900299495.1 Sphingobacteriales bacterium | reverse complement strand
TAATGTCGGTACCAAATTGCTTTTTCACCTTATCTTTCAAATCTAAAATAATGCGTTTAGCAGTCTTTGGCCCAATACCTTTTACTTGATTGAATGCAGCCGTATCTTCGCTTAAAATAGAAGCCTGAACTTCTTCTGGACTCATTCCTGAAAATATAGTCATTGCGGTATTTGGACCTATCCCAGAAACAGAGATCAATAAGGTGAACATTTGACGTTCTACATCCTCAAAAAATCCATACAAGGTGTGACTATCCTCCTTGACATGAAGGTAGGTGTGAATCTTGACACGCTCCAAAGGCTCAACCCTAGCGTAGGTATACATGGAGATATTCACCTCGTATCCTACTCCTCCTGCTTCTACAATTATATAATTTGGTGTTTTAAAACTAATGGGTCCATTTAAATATCGTATCATTTGTCTATTTTTGAGCCTGCATTCAATATCGAAAACTTGAATGTCAGCCTAATATCCTAATTCCTACTATCTCAACAAAACTAAACGAACAATTATTCAAAATTTGTTAAGCGTTTTATCTTTACAAAAAAAACACATGAATATTCTGTTACTTGGAAGCGGAGGAAGAGAACACACATTTGCTTGGAAAATAGCTCAGAGCCCTTTGTGTTCAAAATTATTCATCGCTCCTGGAAATGCGGGTACAGATGCCCTTGGGGTTAATGTTTATCTAAATGTATTAGACTTTGATGCCATTGCTGAATTTTCTTTAAAAGAATCAATCAGTATGATTGTTGTTGGCCCAGAGGCTCCTTTAGTTGAAGGAATAGCGGATTATTTTTCCAGCAATCCTCGACTCTCTGACATTCAGATCATAGGCCCTAATGCAAAGGCAGCTCAACTGGAAGGATCCAAGGCATTTTCCAAAGTATTCATGGAAAAATACAATATCCCGACAGCAGGCTATAAGGAATTCACAGCAGAAACTTCTGAAGCAGGGAAAGCCTATATAGAGCAATCAAATACGCCAATTGTATTAAAGGCTGACGGTCTTGCTGCAGGGAAAGGTGTACTTATTCTTGATGATAAAGAGGAGGCAAAAACAGAGCTTGACAATATGCTGAATGGTAAATTCGGCTCAGCAGGAAGCACTGTAGTCATTGAAGAATTTTTAGATGGAATAGAATTCTCTGTGTTTGTACTTACCAATGGCAAAGATTATGTGTTACTACCAGAAGCGAAGGATTACAAAAGAATTGGTGAAGGTGATACCGGTCTGAATACGGGAGGCATGGGAGCTGTTTCACCTGTTCCATTTGTAGATTCTGTTCTCATGGAAAAGGTAAGAACCCGAATCATAGAACCTACTATAAAGGGGCTAGCGGCCGATAAAATTCACTATGAAGGATTCATTTTCTTTGGTCTAATAAAAGTAGGAGATGAACCAATGGTCATCGAATATAATTGTAGAATGGGAGATCCTGAAACAGAGGTTGTCATCCCACGTCTAAAAAATGACCTAGTGGAATTATTCAAGGCTATGAAAGACGATACACTTGGGCAACAGGAAATAGCCTTTGAATCAGATAGTGCAGCAACTGTAATGTTGGTATCTGGCGGCTATCCGGAAGCTTACGAAAAAGGGAAGGTCATGACCGGTCTTGATTTGAAGACGGATAGTATTTTATTTCATGCAGGAACAAAAAAATCTGCTAATGACATTATTACTAATGGAGGAAGGGTTCTTGCGATCACTTCTCTTGCTGAATCGAAAGACAGCGCATTAGAACAATCTAAATCAATAGCAGAAAAAATCTCTTTTGAAGGAAAATACTTTAGAACAGATATTGGTTTTGATTTGTAAACCATCATTTGTGTGAATTATACTTTACAAGAAATTGCAAATATATGTGGAGGGACCATCCAGGGTGGTCCTTCCTTAAATAATAAAATCCAGTCTATAGCTTGGGATAGCAGACAACTTATCCCTGATCCTAATACACTTTTCATTACAATAAACGGATCAAACCATGATGCTCACCAATTCTTATCAGACATTGAACAACAGGGCATTCAGTTCTTTTTAGTTTCAAAGCAGCATTTTACGCTCAACAAGAAAAGCAAAGCCAATTTTTTAGTAGTTGAAGATAGTCTTGTAGCGTTGCAACAATTGGCAGCTCATCACCGAAACAGGTATAACTTACCTGTAATCGGAATAACGGGTAGCAATGGGAAGACTACAATTAAAGAATGGTTGGGTGAATTACTAAGCCCGCATTTGGAGATTTGCAAAAGCCCAAAAAGTTATAATTCAAAATTAGGGGTACCACTTTCATTGCTACAACTCAATGAAAAACATCAAATAGGGATTTTTGAAACAGGTATTTCCGAGCCTAATGAAATGACTCTTTTGGCAGACCTTATCAAGCCAGACTTTTCACTTTTTACCAATCTTGGAACAGCCCATGATGAAGGATTTGAATCCAAAAGTGAAAAGCTCAAAGAAAAGATGCATTTACTAAAAAGGAGTAAGCACATTTTCTTAGTTGAGGAGGATAATGAACTGACCTATAGAATAAAAAATGAATTCAAGGAGGAGCAGCTTATTAGATTAGGAGCTTCAGCAGATGCATTTATTCGAACAATTAATTTTGAAAAACAAAAAGAAGGCTACAGTTTTACCTTTATCTTAAAAGATACTGAGCAATTATTATTCCTTCCGTTCTCTGATCAAGCTGCATTGAGTAATATATTTTATTGTATTCTCATCTATTGTTATGTAAGAAGAAATGAACCAGTAGCATCCATTTTAAAGAATCTGCAAAATGGGCTATATGAATTAAGCCCTTTAGCTATGCGCTTAGAGATCATAGACGGAGCCTTTAACTCTAGCATAATCAATGACACTTACACTAATGATTTAGATTCCCTTGAAGTTGCTTTACAACATTTGGTAAGACATAATAATGTGGGGAAAAAGATTATCATACTCTCTGATTTATTACAATTGAATGCAGCGAATGAGGAGCAGGTGTACGAACTCATTGCATCAAAAATAATAGCGGTTAATCCTGAACTATTCATCGGAATAGGCTCTGCGATTAAACGTCTGGAGGAGAAACTAGAACAAGCTGGCATCCAAACGGTATTCTATGACTCTAAATCTTTATTCAAACAACAAATAGACCTCCAACTTTTTGAGCAAGCAAGTATCCTAATAAAAGGGGCTAGAAAATATGCATTTGAAGACCTGGTAGATTTTATAGCAGAGAAACAACATCGAACCTATTTAGAAATTAATCTAAATTCCATACGGGAAAACCTCTCCTTTTTCAAAGCACTTGTTGGAAGACAATGTAAGACTCTTACTATGGTCAAAGCAGAGGCTTATGGCGGTGGAGACCATGAAATTGCAAAATTACTGGAGCAGGAGCGTGTTGACTATCTTGGTGTGGCATATGTTGACGAAGGCATCAAATTAAGGAAAGCAGGTATTCAAACCCCTATCCTTGTGCTTAATGTCAGTGCACATGAATTTGAACGCTGCATACATTACAGACTGGAACCAGAAATACATGCAATTGAACAGCTAAAGGCACTTGCACAAGCCGCTAAATCTGTTATCCATCCTGTTTTCTTTCATTTAAAGATTGAGACTGGGATGAATCGCCTTGGTTTCAGAGCGGATGAACTAGAGATGGTTCTAGATTTTTATAAAAACGCTGAAAAACTAAAACTTAAAAGTGCCTTTTCTCATCTGGCAAGTAGTGAATCCGATCAGGAATTATCTTTTACGCAGAGCCAGTTCGACAATTTCAAGAAAGCAATAGCTATCCTTGAGTCCCATCTTGGAGATACATTTGAGCAGCACATCCTTAATACAGCAGGAATAAGTAAATATCCTGATATGCATCTAGATATGGTAAGACTTGGCATTGGTCTTTTTGGAGTAGGGAATAACCCTGACATACAAAATCAACTCAAACTTGCGTTCAGATTGAAGGCTACGGTAACAGCTGTCAGCAAGGTTAAAGCAAATGAATCCATAGGTTACGGGCGCATGGGTAAAACGAAAGAGGATTCCTATATTGCAACGATCAGTATTGGATATGCAGATGGCTTATTGCGAAAAGCAGGAAATAATAAGTTTAGCGTTCAAATAAATGGACAATATTATCCAATAATTGGCAATGTCTGCATGGATATGTGTATGGTTGATTTAGGATCAACTACCTTAGTACAAGCAGGTGATGAGGTCATAATTTTTGACGACAATAAATCACTGAATGCACTAAGTGATGCCCTGGATACTATACCTTATGAAGTGCTTACGAACATATCCCAAAGAGTCCGAAGAAAATATATTCAGGACTAGGCCTCAAAGCCTAGCTGATTAAGATTATATTATTTACTCGATTTTGCTAATTTTACGAAGTAATTTAAGAACAGCATTAAAATAAATTATACCAAGATGACCATTAGAATCTTATCCACCTTTATTCTAGTCCTTGCCTTCAATTTCGCAGCACAGGCGCAGATGGAAAAAGATCCTGTCCTTTTTACTGTAAATGGGGAGGATGTTAGAGTTTCTGAATTTCAATATATCTACGAAAAAACAAACGGTGATAAAGCAGATTACTCTATCAAATCTGTAAACGAATACCTTGATCTTTACAAAAAATTCAAGCTAAAAGTAGCACGTGCTAAAGAAATGAAGCTTGACACTATTCCTTCTTTGATCAAAGAACTTGAAGGATACCAAAGACAACTTGCAGATTCATACCTATTGGACAAAGAAGTAACTGAAAAACTAACTCAAGAAGTTTACGACAGAAGTCTTCAGGATGTTGAAGTTAGTCATATCCTTGTTAGCGTGAATCCAAAAGACACCATGAATGCTTATAAAAAGATCATGGCTGCTAAAGGTGCTCTTGCTGAGGGAATGCCTTTTGAAGAAGTAGTTGCACAATATTCAGAGGATCGTTCAGCTAAGAGAAACAAAGGTTATGTAGGTTTTGTAACTGCTCCTTTTCCAAATGGACTTTATGTATTGGAAAATATAGCATACGATAAGAACCTTGGAGACTACCATGGTCCTGTTCGTTCTGACGCTGGATACCACATCGTGAAAGTCAGCTCAAGAAGACCTGCAAGAGGTGAAATGGAAGCTGCTCATATCTGGGTTAAGAAAGCTTCGGATAATGATGAAAAGGCTAAAACTAAAATTGAAGAAGCCTATTCAAAGTTGAGCTCGGGAATGAAATTTGAGGATGCAGCTAAGTTTTATTCAGATGACAACAAGACCAACCAAAAAGGCGGATATATTGGCTTCTTTGGTATTAGCAAATATGACATCAATTTTGAAAACACTGTTTTCGAACTTGAAGACGGTACTTATTCAAAGCCTTTTGAATCAGCATCCGGGTGGCATATCGTAAAGCGTATTTCAAGAAAAGGTCCTCAGGAGTATAACCTTGTAAAACCTAAATTACAGGCTGCGATCAAAAAAGATAACAGATTCATGATCGCTAAAGACCGAATGGTTGAGAAGATCAAGAAAGAAAACAACTTCGAGGTAAATCAGGAAACACTTGATGCTTATGAAGGGACACTTGACCAGAACTTCCTAACTTATAAGTGGAAACCTAGTACAATTGGACAAGACAATGTACTATTTACATTCAATGGAGACTACGGTGTAACTATCAAGGACTTCAATGACTACCTTAAAAAGAACTCAAGAGATCGTATCCGCATGGGTAAGAACACAGAGATTAGCTACGCTATTGATGTATTATTTAGCGCATTCTCTAATGATCAGAGTTTGAAATACGAGGAGTTGATGCTTGCTACAAAATATCCAGAATTCCGTTCGCTTATGAGAGAATACTCTGAAGGTATCCTTCTTTTTGAGGCAACTAAGATGGAGGTATGGGATTTAGCTAGCCAGGATACAGCAGGCCTTGTCGAATTCCATAAAACGATCGCTGATAGATACCAATGGAGAGAACGCGCAGTTACTTCCATTTATACTTTAAACAGTATGGATGAAAAGCTAATGGCGAAGGTTGTAAAATATGCTAGTAAGAAGTCTTCGGATAAAGTCCTGGCTAAATTCAACAAAAAAGAGGAAGTCCTTTCTCATATCTCTAAAACATTTGAGCGTGAAGGTGCAAGAATCGTTAGAGGCATGGAATGGGAAGTGGGTGCAACGACATCTGTAGAGGTTAATGAATACGATAAAACGCAGAGCTTCCTTAAATTTGAAGAATTACAGCCTAAGGTAAATAAGACACTTGATGAAGCAAGAGGCTATATCATTTCTGATTATCAGGATCACTTGCAGAAAGAATGGATAGAAGGATTGGAAGGCAAATATGAAATAATTGTCAACAACGATGTCCTGAAGAGTCTTTACAACAAATAAAAGATGAAAGTCGATTTCAAAAGAAAAAATTTTAACCTACTGATAAGTCTGCCCATCTTGGTAGGCTTATCAGTTTGTTTTTCATGCACGCCTGTAGAAGAGGAGTCTGATTCAAAAGTATTAGCTGAGGTATATGACCGCAAGCTTTATGCTGATGACCTTGAAGGGCTGGTGCCCAACGGACTAAGTAAAGAGGATAGCTCCATGCTAGCCAATGCTTACATTGATAGCTGGATGATGGACGCCTCCCTAATGTATGAGGCGAGTCAGAACATGCCTGTGGATCTGGATATCAACAAGCTTGTAAAAGACTATAAAGAATCATTGATTCTTCACAATTATGAGAAGGTTTTAATCAATGAATTCCTGGACTCATTAGTAACGGAGGAAGAACTGGAAATTTACTATCAGGAAAATCTAATGAAGTTCAAGCAAAAAGAACCTCTTATAAAGGCTCAGTTCATAAAGATCCTCACAGAGTCCGAAGAATTGGATATATTAATCGAATCCTGGAAAGACGACACTGATCCCGCATTGCTTTTGGACTATTGTAACACTTATGCACATATCCACATGCTGGATACCATTACCTGGAGAAATTTTTCAAGCCTTGAGGTTCATCTTCCTCCAAGTCTTAAGGGGAAAAGTGTTCAACAACTGCCTAAGGACAAAATATTTGAAGAAGAAAAATTTACCTATCTCCTAAAGATTTTAGAAATTGTGCCCGAAGGAGAAATAGCTCCTTTTGATTACGCCTCTATTCAGGCTAAAAAGGTTATCCTTCACCAGCGTAAAGTAGAATTGCTGAATCAGAAGAAAAAGAACATCTTCCAGGAAGCGATACGAAAAAATCAGGTAAAGACATACAACGAATAACAGCACTGAACACTCTATTAGATGTTCAATGCTTTATATACATACATAATGAAAAAGAATTATCCTATGAAAGGATCTATGAAGACCTTATTTGCATGCTTATTTATTTTGGGTTTTGCATCATTTGCAGCTCAGGCACAGGTTGTTGATAAGGTAATCGGAACAGTGGGGGGAGAGTACATTCTACTTTCAGATGTTTTAGAACAAAAAGCAAAACTTGAAGCTCAGCAAGGTACACTTCCTGAGAATATCGATTGTATTCTTGTAGAAAGTGAAATTTCCAGAAAGCTACTAATCAATCAAGCAAAGTTGGATTCTATTCTAATCTCTGAGGACGAAATCCAGACTCAATTAAATGCGAGAGTTGATCAGATCCTTGCATACATGAATGGTGATGAGCAGCAATTTCAAGACTATTATGGACAGTCTGTAAATGAATTCAAAGCTTTATTCCGCGAGGATATTGAAGCTCAAATGCTGGCAGAACGTATGCGTGCACAGATCGCTATGGATATTAAAGTGACTCCTTCTGAGGTGAATGAGTTCTTTGCAGGCATTCCTACTGATTCCCTACCCTACTTCAATTCAGAGGTAGAGATTGGTGAAATTGTCGTTTCCCCAAAGGTCAACAAAGAAGAGCGTCTTAAAGCTCAGGAAAAGGCAAAAGGAATCCTAGACAAATTGACAGCAGGTGAGGACTTTGCTGAACTTGCGAAATCAAATTCAATGGATGGATCTGCTCGTATTGGTGGAGACCTGGGTTGGACGAAACGTGGATCATTTGTTCCAGAATTTGAGGCAAGTGCATACAATCTGGAAGAGATGGAAATTTCTGACTTGGTAGAATCTGAATTTGGATTCCATATCATTCAGTTACTAGAGAGAAGAGGTAACTCTATTCATACCAGACATATACTGATCAAGCCGGATATTACAGACGAGGATCTTAAGAAAACGGAAAGAGAGCTAAATGAAGTTAAAAGATTGGTTTATGCTGATTCAATTACCTTCTCTGCCGCAGTTAAGGAATACGGTTCTGATAAAGAGCAGAGTTATAATAATGATGGTCGAATGATGAATCCGCAGACCCAGAACACATTCTTCCAAATGAATGAACTAGATCCAGATATCTTCTTCACCATCGATACTATGAAAGTAGGTGAATTATCGAATCCATTCCAAATCTATGACATGCGAGGAGAAGTTCAATATAAAGTAATACAACTGCAGTCAAGAACGGATCCACACACAGCTAATTTGCTTCAGGATTATTCAAAAATCCAAGCAGCAGCTGGAGATAAGAAAAGAAATGAATTCATCAATGAATGGGTAGAACAAACGATCAAAGATACCTTCATTGAGATTAAGTCTGATTTTGAGAGCTGTCCGGAAGTACAGCGCTGGATCAGTGAATAAAAAAAAGCCCGCTTTTTAAAGCGGGCTTTTTTTTATTTGAATTTGTCGAAAACCACTCGTTCTTCAGGAGATTGTTTCATCAATACATAGAGCAACATACCAGCTAATGCATTATACATGTTAAACTCATTATGGAACAAATAACTGAAAACAAGATTAATCATTACCGCAGCTTCCATTAAGGCGATACGCACGATGTATTTTGATCGCAACTCCGTATATAATGATTCATCCTTTTCAGGATTCCCATCCAATACTAAAGCATTCTTTTGTTTAAACCAATTGGCCGCTGCAAAACAAGAAACCATAATTACCGCTCCTATTATCCAATAGGTATCCATTTCCTTTATCTGAGCCTCCAAGTTTGAAATCAAACGAAAAACTGCAGTGATACTTAATTGGCCGAATAGCAGTGCAATAAATAACAGATGCTCCTTATTAAGATCTTTCATTCAAATTATATTGTGAGCTTCCCAACTTAGGGAAACTCATGTTTACTTTTATTTTGTTTCCAAATCTTCTGCTCCATGCGTTAAACGCTTTAGGGGTTTCAGTATGGCAATAATCAGGAGTCCAAATATGGTACAGAAAATAGCTATTCCTGTAAACACCTGAAATTCTCCAGCGCCTTCTGAAAGTCCTCCAACAAGACCAGCTACTTTGTTTCCTAAACCTGTAGCAGCAAAGTAAGCCCCCATCATAAAAGAGGCATATTTTAGCGGAGCTAATTTCGTAATAAATGACAAGGCAACTGGTGAAGCACATAATTCACCTAGCGTATGGAATAAATAAGCAAGTACCAACCAAATCATGGCAGACTTTTCAACTATATTTTCCCCATCCATCACTACTTCAGTAGATGCTTTAGTCATGAAGAAAAATCCGAATCCCATTATGATAACACCTACAGCCATTTTAAACAAAGAAGAAGATTCTTTACCCTTCTTTCCCCATCTATACCAAAATGTCCCAACAAGTGTTCCTAAAGTAATGATAAAGAATGCGTTTATAGATTGAAATACTGCTGCAGGAACTTCATTACCAATAAATGGTAAAGCAAAGGATAAGACTCTGTCTGTTTTCTGATCTGTGTACAGACTCATCAAACCTCCTGCCTGTTCAAATGCACCCCAGAATACAATTATGATTAGGAAAGATAGGAACATAACAAGCATTCTATCTTTCTCAACTTGAGTCAATGACCTTTGCCTTGCCTCACGTTCTTCTGGAGAAGCTTTGGATCCTCCTGAAAACTCACCAACACCTTTTAGGTATTTCTGACCATACAGATAAACTATTTGACCTAATGCCATACCAATACCAGCAAGTCCAAAACCGTAATGCCACCCATATTTAGCAGCTACAGCCCCTACTATCAAAGCTCCGAAAAATGCACCTAAATTGATACCTATATAAAAAATAT
>OMKD01000291.1 GCA_900299495.1 Sphingobacteriales bacterium | reverse complement strand
GTCATATGGTGTAGGAGTAGGTATTTCAGACCCATCTGCCCATTGAACATACTGAGCCATTCCACCAGACCACAGCCAGAAATTATTTAAAACAAGGACTGCTTTCATATCCCGCTTACCCATTTCTACCAAGAGAACATCTAAGCCCTTTAATAAATCCTCATTGTATACAAATGGTGCCGTTTGAATCCCAGGTGCAACGCGCCACTTATCTGCAGCAGTACCTTCAAAAGCTGCCATTATTCGAAGGTTATTAACACCAAGACTTTGTAACTGATCTAATTCTTTAATTAAGCGCTTCTTACCTTCTTCCGTCGATCCCAGATATAGGCCATACCAATAGTTGGTACCAACATATGAATAAGATTTTTCACCTTGAAAAAATTCTTGCCCCAGCACAGTTACGAACTCCTGACCAGTTAAAGGCAAAAAATACAGAATCAATACACCTAATATTCCAATTTTTTTAAACATTATTGTAATTTAGCAACTAACATATATATCATTATTCTATACTTTCATCTACTGTCTTAATAAACAAACCTAATCCTGTTAGACTTATTTACACTTTCGTAAAATAACATTAATCCCAATTCAATATTGAATCATGATAAGAAAAATTGCCCCTTTGTTATTGCTCCCTATCTATGCATTTCTTTTACCTAATGATAGTTATGCGCTTTGTCCAAATCCAAATGCGGCAAATTTAATTATAAATGGAGATTTTGGTTCTGGCCTTGAACAAACCTATCCCTTCTTTCCTGTTCCGACAATCAATACCATTCTAACCTTTGATAATGATATTTCGCCAAGTACAGCTAAGTATGCGCTTATTAATTCGACAGTTGGATCCAATTTAAATTGGATAGAAATCGGTGATAATTCAACAGATCCAAATGGCTACATGATGCTAATTAATGGATACTTAGGTGCTACAACAACACTTACATATACCTTAGATGTTTGCGAAGGCCTCGAATATTACATTGGTATGGATGTAATCAATATGGCTAAAGCTACAGCCATCAACTTTACTGATCCAAATCTTGAATTGAGGATTAATGGTGTTCCTTTATTCCCTGCACAAAGTATTCAAAAAGAGACAGGCTGGATTACCTTAGGAGGAAATTATTTGGTTCCACCAGGAGTCAATAGCCTTGAAATAAGCCTTTACAATTATACTGGATCTGTAATCGGTAATGACTTTGCCATTGATAATGTAACTGCGAACTTGTGTGGATCTGATGTCCTCTTAAGTGAAACAACTTTTGGCCCTTATTGCCCGGGTGATGATTTCTCTTTAGAAGCTATGGTAAGTCCTGTTCCTGCACCAACACTTTTTTATCAATTACAAACAAGTTTAGATGGAGGTCTGAATTGGACAAATGAAGGTCCTGTATCAAATACTAATACCTTTAATTTAATAGATATCCCTTTCGATCTTTCAGTAAGAGTTTTAGCAAGTCCTGACCCACTTGATCTAACTAGCCCTAATTGTGCTTTTGCTTCACAAGCCTTAAACTTAAACTTTGATAGTCCAGATGATTGTTTTAGTACTCCTATCAGTAGTCCTGGGATTGCTTGTTTGGGAGAACTTGGTCCAAACATTATCAACAACGGTGATTTTGGTTCTGGGAATAGTCAATTTGCCTCAGTCAATAATTTGCCTTCAAATACCTTAAATTATGCTGGAGATGGATTCCTAGATGAAGGTGAATTTACTGTTGTCAATCAATGGCAAGGAAGCCCTTGCATAGGGAATAGTGCTGAGATTTGCTGGTTAAATGATTTCCAAGATTCAAGTGGTGACCCATCAGCATATATTCAACTCGTAAATGGAGGATCTTCCAATGAAATTATTTGGAGTGCCCAAGGAATTGGATTCTGTGGAGAGCTTATTCATACGATTAGTTTTGATGTTCTAAATCTTGCTAATCCGCTTTATGCACCTAATACCTCAACAAACTCGGAGAATGTTGCACTTCCTGAAATTGAAGTCATCTTATCCTCTTTAGGTGAATCGAATGAATTAATCAAAGTAATAAGTACACCTTTCTCAACAGGACAAATACTCAATGATGGACAGTGGCATAATTTTAGCTTTAGTTTTTTGAGCAATACTTTTCAAAATAACCTAAAAGTAAGTCTGCGCCTTAAAGGATCTGAGATTCAAGGAAACGACATTGCTTTAGATAATATTTCAGTCCAATTCTGTGGTCCGGAAATAGAAATAATTGGACCAGATTTTGCTTGTGAAAATGAAGAGATCAATATAACAGCTAACCCACTAAATGGATTGACAAATAATTACTTCTTCAAGTGGGAAAAAAGCTACAATGGTGGAATTTCGTGGTCATTGATTCCGGGAGCATCCAATGCAGAACTTATCGTTGCAGTGGAAACAGATGTAATATATAGAGTGCGAGCAGCATATAACGAGTTCAATGGTATTCCTTCTGATAATTGTTTTGCAATTAGTGAGCCATTCACATTGGATGTATATGATACCGGCCCCTATCCATATACTGCTGTTATATGCCCAGACGAATATTATTACATAGGAACGGACTCCTTTAATTTCAACGTAACGCTACCTTATACGCTTACTTCATTTAATGGCTGTGACAGTATTGTTGAATTGACAGTGGAGGTAGAGAATATTCCACAAACTATACTTACCCAAAATATTTGCCCAGGCGAATCCGTAGACTTCAACGGAGATATCATCTCAGAAAATGGAGTGTACTTTGATACGCTGAGTTCATATTTAGGTTGTGACAGTGTTTTAATCTTTTCACTTTTTGTAAAGGATAGTAATCTGGTACAACAAAATGTAAACCTTTGCTTAGGAGAAACTTTCAACGGAGTAGCCTATACAAACGATACCATTTTATATGAGATCTTCACAAATGAAACTGGTTGTGACAGTACGATTGCCATCAATATTAACGTAAGTGATTTGGTTGACTTTGAAATCTATGGTGACCTATTTATTTGCAATAGTATGAATCCTACAACCACTTTATTTGTAGATGAATATGCAGAATATAATTGGTCTAATGGAAGTATCCAACAATCGTCAACATTTGAGATAGGTGGAAATTATGCTGTTACAGTTACAGATAATATAGGTTGTGAAGCTGATCAAGTGTTCTTTATTAATTCGATCAACCTTGATATGGATATAGAAGTTACCTCTCCACTCTGCCATAACGACCCCGCAGGAGTCATATCCATAAATGAGTATACAGGTGGAGATGAACCCTACCTATTCTCTATTGATAGTGGTTCCACTTTAAGCCCACAGCCCATTTTCCAAAATATTTTCCCGGAGGAGGGTAGCATTATGGTACTTATGATGGATAAGAATGGATGCATCATAACCCAAAATGTTTTTGTACAAAATCCAGACAGTCTTTACCTTGATCTTGGAGAAGAATCTGAAATAAATATAGGGGAGACAATTTCTATCTCCGCAGAAAGTAATCAAGATATCATCTCAATTGATTGGACACCTGCCGACTCTGTCAATTGCATAAATTGTACGGATATAGAAATAACGCCTGTACTTCCTTACACGCTCACGGCAACTATTACGAATGAGTTCGGATGTACTGCAAAGGATACCTACATGATTGAAATTGGGAAACGAAGAAATGTGTATGTGCCAAACATATTCACCCCAAACTTCGATGGAGTAAATGATATTTTTTATATCCAGGGAGGTATTGATGTTGTCAGCATATCAGAATTAATTATTTATGATCGCTGGGGCAATATGGTTTATTACAAACCTGATGTTGTTAAAAATATGCAATCAGATGGCTGGAATGGCAAATTTAATGGCAATCTGTCCCCTTCTGGCGTGTATAGTTACTATTTTTTAGTTTACTTTACTGATGGAAAGTCAAGAAGGTATGAAGGGAGTGTTACCCTTATGCGTTAATCAAAAGGATTTAGTATATTTAGAGCGGTCCTTTGACTTGTTATCAATATCCGTGACATGAACTTTTTAGGAAAAATATTGGCTCTTATTCTGCTTGCTATGCTTTGCATACAAGGCAATAGCCAAACACTTTCCTTTAAAAAATCTGTACTTGTTGAAGCAGAAACGCAAAACAATCCTGCTGCAATTCAATTACAATGGAATGCTGATTTCAATAGTGAAGGATACAAGATTTTCAAGCGCGTATTTGGGGATAAAGAATGGGGGCAGGAAATAGCCTCTCTGCCGCTAAACAGCAATTCATATTTCGATATTTTAGTTCAGGAGAATATTGTTTATGAGTATAAAATTGAGAAAGAAACCATTTTCGGTACTGCCTACGGTTATATTTGTTCGGCAGTAGAATTCCAAGGATTTGAATTTAAGGGCAAAATGCTTTGCTTAGTTGATGAATCCTTAGTGGAAAATATTCCTGAAGCAATTAATCAGTACAGATTAGATATGGCCTTAAATGGCTGGAGAACGGACCTATTTCCCATTAGTACATCTACCAATCATTTCGAAATAAAAGAAATCATTCAAAATAATCTGGAGGATTTAGACAATGATATGATTCTTATTCTTGGAGATGTTGCCGTTCCTTATTCTGGTAATGTAAATCCAGATGGCATCCCTCAACATAAAGGTGCATGGCCATGTGACGGTTATTATGGAGAGTTGGACGGCATATGGACAGATGGAGTAGTCTTTACAATACTTAATGATGAACGCAATCATAATATTCCAACCGATGGAAAATTTGATCAGGCAGAATTCCCAAATGATGTTGAAATACCAGTTGGAAGGATAGATTTTTCTAATCTAAGTACATCTGAAGGAGAGTATTACGAGTGGACAGCAGCATACCTTAACAAACTGCACAATTTCAGGACAGGGAGTTTTTACCCGAATAAAGGTTGTATCATTCAAGATGAACTATCGGATTACTCAGAGGCTTATGCTCAGAATGCTTGGAAAAATGCAGCTCCAATAGTCGGACCAGATAATATCGAAGAAGGCCTATACAGAAATAGTTTATTGAACGATAGCTACTTTATAGCCTATGCAAATGGAATTGGCAGCTTCGATTCTTGTGAAGATGTAATCAATACCCAGCAATTGAAAGAAGATTCTCTAACTAGTATAGTTAGCATTTTATACGGTAGCTATTTTGGAGACTGGGACAGCCCAGACAATTTATTGATGGCTACCTTATTAAAGGGTAATACACTTTCTAGTATTTGGGCAGGAAGACCGAACTGGCAGATACATAGTATGGCAATGGGTTATCCTATAGGCCGCTCTCTGGTAAATATTCAAAATAATAATTCCTTGAATTATAACTCTGGTATTGCTAGTAAAGGTATTCATATCAGCTTACTTGGAGATCCATCTCTCGATGCATTTCCTGCTGAAGCAATAGAAGAAGTACAGGTCAATTACAATGGAGCAGAGGCAATAATAGAATGGACCGCTTATGAAAATACAGCTCTAAAAGCATATCATATTTATGAACTAATCGATTATGAGTTAATTCCAGTAGCTGTAGTCGATCCTAATGTACATTCTTACACCATCTCTTGCCTGGATTACAATGTACCACAAACGTTTATTGTGCGCGCCTCCTTTATTAAAGAGACAAAATCCGGAACTTTCATTAATTATAGTATAGGAAAAGCTATAGAAATAACAAATACAGTCTTTAACTGGGCAGTAAGTGCATCCTTTGAATTTACCCAAATGGATGGAACCATTCAGTTCACAAATCTATCAGATAATGCCTCTGAATACCAGTGGTTCATCAATGGAGAATTACTATCGTCTGCAGTGGACTTTGAGTACACCGGCGAACTGGAAACAGCAGTAAACGTAGAGCTATTAGCACTAAATGACTGTCAGCAAGATTTAAATCAACAGGAGATTTTTATTACTTCCACAGAGAATCCGAAGTCTTCAGTTTCATGGAACATGTATCCCAACCCAGCTGTAAATTCACTCTATATTGAGGGTCTAAATCAAGCCGGAGTAATTAGGATTTTAAATACAAATGGAGTTGTACAAATTGAACAAGTCGTAAAATCCGAGCAATTAGAAATCTCTACAAAAGATCTTACATCAGGTATCTACCTAATTCTATTTCAATCTGCAGAATCAAAGCAGATCAAAAAACTTATAGTCCTTTAACGATATCCATAAATTGTTTTACGCGCTCTTCATCAATATCATTAGCCCAAAATGAATCTTTTTTGAATGAAGATCCTACAATTAGATAATCAGCTTCCGATGCGTAAATACTTACATTTTCAGCAGAAATACCTGAACCTATTAGAATTGGCAAATCCAAGTTTAATCGGGTAAGAATATTCAGCTCATCCACCGAAGCTTCTTCTCCCGTTGCACTGCCTGTAATGATTAATCCATCTGCTAGAAAAAACTTAGCTGCTTTTGCTATTTCATCTATGCCTAAATCATTTGTTAGCGTATGAGCAGCATGTTTCTTCTTGATGTCACAATATACTTTTACCTGATCAGCCCCAATCATTTTTCTGAATCTAAGCAACTCACCTGCATCCGCATCAATATATCCCTCATCTGCTAGATGTCCATAAACGAAACCTTCTGCACGAATAAAATCTAAGTCACATGAATGTGCAATTGCTAAAGCTTCTTTATTTGCACCAGCTAAAACTTGAATACCGATAGTCCATTCAGGAAATTTATTTCTAAGGTCTCTGGCAACCACAGTCATTGTTGTCGTAATCTCTGGACCTACACTACGATTCTTATAGGGGATATCATGCATATTCTCAATGATTATCCCTGCTAATCCATTATCATAGTATACTTGCGCCTCGGCTAATGCTTTTTGGTATATCTTTGATAAAGAATTTTCATGCTTAGGGGTTCCTGGCAATGCTTGTACGTGAACCATTCCGAATATTTTTGCCTTAGACATACAATGAAAGTTTAAACGCAAATAAATATAAATCTATAAAACTAGGTGCTTATTAGAGCACGTTAAATATAAGAACAATGCAATCATATATAAATATCTCTGAGGAAGTTCAACACGCTCTTGAAGCAAATTTACCAATAGTAGCCTTAGAATCTACCATTATTTCTCATGGGATGCCCTATCCTCAGAATTATGAGACGGCTTGCTTGGTTGAGCAAACAGTTAGAGATCTGGGAGCAATTCCAGCCACTATCGCAATTATCGACTCTAAGTTGTGCATTGGACTTACTAAAGAGCAAATTGAACATGTTGCGAAGACTGGACTGAACTGTATCAAGTGTAGCAGAAGAGATATTCCTGAAATAATACTGAATGGTAAAACAGGAACAACCACTG
>OMKD01000290.1 GCA_900299495.1 Sphingobacteriales bacterium | reverse complement strand
TTTGAGGCAGCAGTTGTAGCTAAACCGGTTGTGAATTGGATTTCAAAAACACTTGTAGCAGACAACTACTACGGTTATGCATATTACCGATATCCGGGACAACCTTGGGAAAACCCAATGGAATACTGGAAGTTTTCGCCGATCTCACTGATTGAAAATGTGAAGACACCTACTATGGTGATGGTTGGTATGAATGACCTTAGGACTCCTCCTTCGGAAGCTAAGCAATATTATCATGCCTTAAAATTACTCAAGGTAGAAACGGCATTGGTCGAGATTCCTGGAGCATCCCATGGAATCACTGGAAGACCTTCCCAATTGATTACTAAGGTAGCCCATGTGCTTGCCTGGTTTGAGCAATACAAATAAAAAAAGGGGCGTCGATTGACGCCCCTTTTTTTATTTTATGATAAGCTTAGCTTGTCCACTAAGTTTCCCATCGTACAATTCCAGCAGGTACATGCCTGCGTCGAATGCAGACACATCAATACTGTTTCCGGAAAGCTTACCCTGAGCAATAATTCTGCCCATTACATCTTTTACACTATAAGATAACCAGCTCTTGTCTCCATGTATAAACACCACACCATCCGCAGGATTGGGATGAATCTTAATCTGCTCTATAGTATTTACTTTTACTGAAGTAGCATCTACCAATGAGAAATCTGTCACCATCGGCAAGTGATCTGAAGCAAAGTAAGAATCAGACTGAAGCAAGCCATTATCAGACAATACATCATCAGATAGATCCTGTGTATTGATTACATATCCATTTCTAGGTTGAAGCGCAGAAGGACCATAGAATACAAAATCCAAACGTCCCGCAGGATAATCACCTGGATCTGGATATCTGGAGTTCCAGGTTACTGCTTTCGGGCTTGCAATTTGATTCGGGCGGAAATCTGCGAAGTTACCTTCTCCCCAATCCGGTTTGGTATCAGGTCCATAAACCGAATTATTGGCAATATTACCATCGATAACTGTATTCAACTGATCATCATTACCAACAAAATTCATATCCCCCGAAAATAACATTGGCGTACCTTCTTCTAATTCAAGTAAGCCACCAGGATCTTTTGCATCAGCCAAGAATTCAATAAAGGCATCCACCTGATTCTGACGCTTATTATCATTACCGCAACAAGACAAATGACCAACTACTGCCAATAAATCCTTATCAAAATCTGAATCTGGTAAGTCAATCAGAGCAGCACCCAACCTTCCATAATAAATCTCATAAATTGAAAGGAAAGGGAATTTGCTAGCTACAATATTTTCTCCATTATACTTATGTACATACCAGGTACCGCCAACAAAGGTTTCAAGCTGATTTTTCACAAATCCAGCATTAGTATCATAAACCTCATTTAGATGTATGATATCAGGGTTAGCAGCTTTGATTAATCTAATTATTTTATCACGCTGTCCACTATCCAATAAGCCATCCTGAAGGGTATTATAGGTAAACAACCTGAAGTGAGTCAGATTAGGCTTCTCCATAGAGATCTCCTCAAAATCTGGCATATCGTTATTAAGACTGTACTCTATGATTGCTGTTTCGTCATCAAAAATAGTCTCGCGTAAATATAGTTTTATTGTTTCGCCAATGATAGTTGAGTTGCCCTGAGATTTTTTGATCATAAACTCAAACTCATCTGAGGTCACTGTTGGCAAGTGTGCATAACCTACATCATAAAAAGATAACTCTGTGTAAAAACCATTGCTATCATAACTTAGCACCCTTCTGTCTCTAAAGTCAATCAAATACTCCGCTCCGATACCATTTATGGATAAACCGGTTGAACTATTATTATCAGAATCAATAAATAAATCGAAACGAGATGAAGGGGTAAAATCATCAACAAGATCAATCTCTGCAGATAAGACTAGGTGCATGAATAAATAATCATCGTCATTTGCAAGCTCCAGTTTCTCAATATCTACAGTACTTGCATCACCAATAACATCGTCATAGGTTTGAACCAAATCACTATTTACTGACCAATCTGAAAAGTTGCCATCAACTAATATTCTGTCCGAATTTTGAGCTAGGGAAAGCTTTGTCATAAATAGCGACAGAACAACAATAATCGTCTTAATTTTCATCAACAATTTTTTGTACATTTCTTTAAAAGAACTCTAAATCTAAGTCAAGAACTTATTAATATTCATACTTTAGACTATCAAAGCATACAACTTATTAAATATTTACTAAAGCATGATGAAAAATTCTATTCAACTAAATGAAATCTGGCTGTGGAAAGCTCCTAAAGCTTGCCTCATCAGTTTTCTAATGCTTCTTTCTGCAGCAGCCTTCTTATACCCCGGAGGTACTATATATGAAAAAAGCTTAAGTATTTATTCTATCCAATATAACTTCCTGAGTGACATGGGTAGAACAATTGCACATAATGGTTCAAATAACTTTTTTGCCAGCAGTCTATTTTTATTGGGCCTGACTAGTGCAGGCCTTGTCATCATGCTATTTTTCTTAAATGTTTGGAAGTTATTTAGTATCAATAAAAACGTACAGAAGCTTGCGATAGTAGGATCATTTTTTGGGGTATTGGGATGTATTTCCCTTATTGGAGTAGCTTTCACTCCTGTAGACCTGTTTAGAGATCCACATATTGCTTTTGCGAATTGGTTGTTCCGATTTTTCTTTGTTGGTGCCCTTCTTTACACCATCGCTATTTATTTAAGCAAAGAATTACCCAACAAACTGGCCTTGGGCTATTTAGTATTTAGCATAATGATCATTTCTTATATTCTGATCAATGAATTAGGTCCTCCACCATCCACCTCCAAATTCATTCTTGCGGTCAAGGTAATTGCTCAAAAAGCAATTTTGGTTTGCTTTGTA
>OMKD01000289.1 GCA_900299495.1 Sphingobacteriales bacterium | reverse complement strand
CGGCGGCTTTGATACGCATGCGGATCAGGTGCAGGAAGGGAATACGACCATTGGAAACCATGCAAATCTGATGCAGGTACTTGGGGATGCTATGAAAGCTTTTCAGAATGATCTGAATGCTTTGGGTATTGCTGATCGAGTAGTGGGCATGACCTTTTCTGAGTTTGGTCGTCAGATTATATCAAATGATTCAAATGGAACCGACCACGGTAATGCTGCACCGCTGATTGTTTTTGGTGATTGTGTAAACCCAGGTTTTATGGGGGAGGCAACTCCTTTGAGTAATGATGTACAGGTACAGGAAGGTGTTCCTTTACAATTTGACTTCAGGGATGTCTATGGCTCTGTATTAATGGACTGGTTTGAGGTGGAGGAAAGTACGATACAGTCATTATTGTATAATGAATTTACCTACATGCCAATATTGAATCCATGTACGCCGACTTCCATTGATCCAATACCGGATAAAGCACTTGGATTGCATCTAAGCTGTTTCCCGAATCCAGCGACGGATAGAATCAACTTATCTTTTGATTCGCTTGATGAACGTGTTTCTGCTCGCATACTGGATATGGCTGGGCAGCAGGTGAAGTTGCTGTTTGATCGAACGCTTGATAGTGGTAATCACCAAATGAGCTATGATGTTTCGAGTTTTGTTTCAGGTGCTTATCTAATACAGTTGGAAACAGACAGTGGTCGAAAAATGACAAGTAAATTTGTGAAACTATAAAACTTAAAAGCACTCTTAAGAGTGCTTTTTTTTATGGCTATATCTAAAATAAAAAAACACCTCTCGTTGGAGAGGTGTAGAATTGGTCTACTTTTTTTGGGTAATACTAAAAAGTATATCATTATGGATATGTGCAAAATTCTGAATGTTTGTAAACACAATGTTTTTGTAAGAAGGGCGGTGTATTAAAAACGCTTTTGTGTTTATAGGGATTTATTATCTATAAGGATTATTATTAATATAATTTATTTTCCTGACATTTAAAAATTTACATATTTATTTTTTTTTATTTGGTTTTTTTGAATGAAAAATACTTGACAAAATCTTAGATACTATCAAGGTCTTTTTGAATCCATTTTGGTTTTTTCTTTTCTTGGATGCTCTTTAAAACTAATCCTATTTTTATGAACAAACTATTTTTTGTATTTAGCCTGCTTTTAATTAGCGCAGGCTCAATCTTTGGGCAAAATTATGAGCTTGAAACAGGTAAAGCTCGATCAGCAAAAACACAGGTGATCAGATCTATTCTCCTTGATGATGGGCGTGTGATTTCCTTTAAAATAAAAGGCACATTGATGTCCGGACTTTCTGCGCAAAACCTTCAGGTTGAAATATTGGATGAGGACCTTAATCCAGGTAAATCTTTGGAAACGGATATCAAGTACTTAAATGTTTGGTCACAAACGCAAGATAATCAATATCAGTTTGCTGAATTATTGGACGGAAAAGTATATGTTTTCTATTCTAAGCAGGATTCAAGGGAAGATTTCTCTATGTATGCAAAGGAGCTTGATGTTGAAGCTATGAAGCTTTCCAAGAATGAAATCAGAATCGCTAAATTCAATAAGAAAGGAAAGAAGGATTTTGGTTCTGTTGATTACTCCATTTCTAAGGATGGAAACAAGTTATTGGTTTATTTTTCAGAGTATGTAAAAATTGATGGCAAACGGAATACCTTCACGGAGATGGTGGTAATGAATAATCAGCTTGAAGTGCTTTGGAATGAGGAATATCTGGATGACCAAGGAAAAAGATTCAAAGAATATAAAAGTTACGATGTAAATAATAAGGGTGAGGTATTTATCCTTAAGCAGATCTTTGAGAAGAATTACGCAACATATAGTAGTAGTAAGGTTACTTATACATTCTCCATAGTTAAGTTTGATGCCAAAGGTCAGTTTGCTGTTGAAAAAGATTTGGATCTACCTGATTATCATATTAAAGATATTCAAGTTGTGCACAATGATCAGGATGAGTTGATCTGTGTTGGTTTCTATTCTAATGTCGGTCGTAATAGTGCCGACGGTACCTACTATGCAAGATACAGCTCGGACCGATTGACTAAAAAGAGTTCACAGATAGATGAATTTTCAGTAGACTTTATGGTTGACGGGAAATCAAATCGTACGGAACGTAAAGCTGTCCGCAAAGACAAAAGAGGTGCAGATGTAGAATTACCTAATTTATTGGTTCGTGATATCGTATTACGCTCTGATGGTGGTGTCGCTCTTGTCGGTGAGGAATATTACCTTGAAGAGGATAGTGAGGGAAGACAAGAGTATTATTACAATGATATTATGGTCATCAATATCAACAGTTCAGGTAAGATAGACTGGGCCAAGAAAATATATAAAAGACAAGAGCTTATATTCGCAGCCACAACTGGAGTGTTGTCGGCGTCAGTATCCGCTGTCAATATGGCAAGAGCTGGTTTCCTTTCATATACTTTATGTGTCGCAGGAGATAAGATTTATTTTGTGTACAATGATCACAAAGATAATTTTGATGGGCGAGATGGGAAAGATTACCGATTGACTCCAGACAATTTAAAATCAGTAAGTGCGATTACATCAATTGATGGAAATGGTAGAATAGATAAAAAGGTTCTATTTAAGAATGATACGAATAAGGTAGTCGTCTATCCTCAAAACTGTGTT
>OMKD01000288.1 GCA_900299495.1 Sphingobacteriales bacterium | reverse complement strand
TATCCATCGAATCGACACAATCCTGATCGAAGTCCAACGTAAATGAAACCCAACGAATCCTCCTCTATATCAAGAACTATAGAACTGGATAGTCCATCCTGACTTTTATAATGTCTAAATCTAGGTTCTTGAGCATTTATATGATTGAAAAAACAGAAGAAAAAGAGAAGAATAACGAATTGGACATAAGAGGATTTGGCTATCAAAATTTCAATAATTGGTCAGATAATGAATAGGATTACTTATTCAATATAAAAACTGACTCGAGAAAAACAATCATTAAATAGCAATAAAAAATATAACACTAAAAAATATTTAACTAAACCCTCTACTCATCCCCTAAAGCATTCATTTTAAATCGATCATTTGCTGAAGGCTCATGTTGTTCTTTCATGATTTGCTCTATTTGCTGAACGATCTCAGGATATTGATCTGCTATATTATTCGCTTCCAAAGTGTCTTTATTTAGGTCGTAAAGTTCTACTTCCATATTACCTTCCTGAATATTCTTGCGAACGCCTTTCCAATTACCCATTCGAACAGCTTGTTGACCTTTATAACTTGGAAACTCCCAGTACAGGAAACCATGCTGAACCTGCTCTTTACCAAAGAGTTCATTTTTAAAACTAATGCCATCTAGTCCTTCCAACACCTCAGCACCAGTTAGTTCACATACAGTAGGCATAATATCATAGAAAGCGGATACATGGTCACTTGTACTTCCAGCTTCTATTTCTCCTGGCCAACTTACAATCATAGGTACTCGTATACCTCCTTCATGCACAAATCCTTTGGTTCTTCCATACCCATTCGCGAATGGTTTTGAACTTTCAAAAAAGTCAAAATCCACACCACCCAAATAGGTAGGACCATTATCACTTGATACGATAATTATGGTTTCTTCATAAATCCCCTCCTCTTTTAATAAATCAACCAATGCGCCCAACTGATAATCCAGATAGGTAATCATAGCCGCATAACTAGCTCTGGGGTATCGATTAGGAAAATAACTTTGGTTGCCTATGTAAGGCTCTTCATCTCCAAAAGCATCTCTATACATGTCTACAAATTCCTGCGGAACTTGCAGCGGTAGATGTGGCAGTGGTGAAGCATAAT
Source organism: Sphingobacteriales bacterium (assembly GCA_900299495.1). Taxonomy (GTDB): domain Bacteria; phylum Bacteroidota; class Bacteroidia; order Chitinophagales; family Saprospiraceae; genus AM-2324. Next base: position 2,870 of record OMKD01000288.1, on the reverse strand, counting down.
AGAGGAAGAAGGGCTGATCACTGTTGGAACTGATAAACGCCTCAGCTTGCTCATGAATCCGTTCAGGAGCATAATCTTTTTGATTAAACAAAGCATAGCTTGCTGGATCATATGGATCTAATAAGGAGTCCAATTGTACATGGGGTTTTACCAATTCATTATCCATGGTGTCTTTCTCCGTATTTGACCAAAGATGCGGTGGATACAGATTGTGTGCTTGTCGTTGACAATTATATCCGTAAAACACATCAAACCCTTGTTCATTGGGTGCTCCTTCTGTACCGGGTGCTCCTAATCCCCATTTACCAAATATCCCAGTCTTATATCCTGCCTTTTGCAATTGATCACCCAAGGTGATGGTTTGTTCTGGCATTGGTCTTTGTCCTTCTAGTCCTGGGTCATTAGAGGCCAATTCATAATTCCATATATCACCACGTTCATTCATTCCGTCATTACCACGGATTACAGCATGCCCTGCATGTTTGCCAGTCATCAATACACAGCGAGCAGGTGCACAAACAGGAGCTCCAGTATAATGCTGGGTAAAGAGCATCCCATTGGCTGCCAAAGCATCCATATTAGGTGTTTTAATCTTCTTTTGACCATAAACACCGACCTCTCCATAACCTAGATCATCTGCCAAAAAATAGATTATATTAGGTTTGCTCTCTTTGCCAGAAGGCATTTCACAAGATCCAAGCAACAAGCCTGAAAAAACAACTAAAACTGATAGACGAACGTATTGATAAATCTTCATAGACTGGGTTACTTTTTAACAAATCGATAGAGTACCTGCTGATGCTCTAATTGAATAAAATAGGTTCCTGCTTTTAATTGATCTAAACCATAGATAACATTACCGTCAGTTATGCTTTGACTTAAAACTAGTTTTCCCTGAAGATCATAGATCAGTGCTTTTCCTTCAATAGCTCCTAGTGACTCCATCATCAAAACTGAATCTACTGGGTTGGGGAAAAGATCTACCTCTTTCACTGGAAAGTCACCAACTGAACTTACCTGACAAGCAATTGGAAAATCATAGGAATTTATAGCATTGAATATCTCTTTCTCTACAGTGTAAAAGACCGAACTATTTCCGGTTGTGTAACCCGACCCATTCCCATTGGTCATGAAGATAATACCCAAATTATTTTCAGGCGAAACGTAGGCATCACTAACCAATCCATAAGCTTCTCCCGGGTGACCTATCATAGGCGGAAGTGCCTCTAATACCTCATCAGAATTATTGGTATTGGTAGAAATATGCATCCCCAGTCCCCAACTATTAAATAGCCCATAGTAATTATTCCCGTTTGAACCATTATAAGTCCATTCCGGATTCATCATGGATTGTACACTTTCCGGGTTAAGGATCTGTACTCCATCTACGGTCCCTTCATTTAAAAACAACCTAAACAACTTCGCTAAATCCTTACCTGAAATTCTTAAACCACCCTGTGGACCAAAACGCGCGCCATTTGTTCCTACAGTATAAGTATCCAGATTGGCAAATACAGGTTGAACGCCTTGATAATTATCGACCTGTGGAACCCAGACTCCGTTTTGCTTTCTGTACAGAACAGCTACGTTATCGATATTCTCAATATGATTCACATTGAAGCTTCCCTGCAGGTCTAGAGGAATCATGATGTGGTTACGCACATACTCATCGAAACGTTCACCAGATACTACTTCTACTATAGTACCCAGTATCCCATAATTTATGTTTGCATACTGGAAGTACTTTCCAGGTTCTGCATTATTGAACTGTTGAGTGGTATAATAGGCCCCTCCATTTTGGAGTAGATCACTGATCGGGGGAATTGGATTCGCATTATATGCATTTGAGAGAAAAGAGCTGTACGTTGGGCCATCAAAAATGGTCGAACGATGGCTAAGCAGCATTCTGGTTGTAATGTGTTTGGTAGGATAATTTGGATTTTCCAGATCAAAGCCCAGATAGTCACTGGCATCTGCATCAAGATCGATTTCACCATCCTCAACCAGCTGCATGATAGCTATTGCAGTTATGGTTTTTGAAATACTTGCAATCCTGAAGGCAGTGGAATCGGTCACTTTGATATTCCGCTCTAGGTCAGCTAATCCAAAGGGGATAACCTCTACGTTTTCGTTAGAGCAATAGACCATAACAATACCGCCCATTAGATCATGGTCTGCTGCAATAATTGAAACATCATCTTTTAAGGACTGCGCTTGTACCATCCCTCCCATCGATAAGAAGGTGCACATAAAGAGTAAATAGTATCTGCTAGTGAATATCCTTTTCATAGAATACGGTTGTGTATTCTGTTAAAATAAGCACAATTCAGAAAATATTCGTCAATGCCCTAAATATCCTTTAAAATCATCCCTAGCAAACCCATACAAACCACTAAAATACTTAGGATAAGAATTAGATCTCTTTTAAATATTTTATCCTGTTCCATTTCTACTCTACTTTTAGCAGCATGGCTGATTTCCTTATGCACTGAAAGATGTTCGGCATAAGAGTATTCGTGCTTATCTCTAAGTTTACTGCCTTTCATTCTCGATCTCAGGCAGGATAAATTCGCTTTGTTTTGTCTCGATGCGTTACTTACGATTCCCATAATTCTTTTTTAATAAAAATAGGATTATGATTATAAGTCGAAAAAAACATAGACGAATATGGTGAATACAAAGACCGGCGAATTAAGGCATAGGCAAAATAAAAAAGAGCTCCCAGTCGATAGGAGCCCTTTGTTGTTATAAGTTATAATTAACTACAAACCTAGTATTAAACACAGTTGGCCGTATCACAAAGTCCTTCGAATGCGACCAATTTGAATACACTTTTTGTGCCATAAAGGAGAAACCTATGGATGTCTTTT
>OMKD01000287.1 GCA_900299495.1 Sphingobacteriales bacterium | reverse complement strand
GAGTTTCATCAATCAAGCCAATTCCAAAATATTTGGTGTCTGGATGTGCATAATACCAACCACTTACTGAAGCTGCTGGATACATAGCATAGCTTTCCGTGAGTTTTACACCTATCTGTTCTTCAACATTTAGTAACTCAAAAAGCTTGGCCTTTTCTGTATGATCTGGGCATGCAGGATAACCAGGGGCTGGTCTTATACCTTGATATACTTCTTTTATTAAGTCTTCATTTAGGTAAGACTCCTTTGGTGCATATGCCCAGTATTCCTTTCTTATTTTTTCATGTAAAAACTCTGCATAAGCCTCTGCTAAACGATCAGCAAGTGCTTTTAATAAAATCGAATTATAATCATCCTGATCGGCCTCAAACTTTTTCAGTTGCTCTTCGATGTTCAAGCCTGCTGTAACACAAAAGCCACCAATATAATCGGCTACTCCTGTATGCTCTGGTGCAATAAAATCTGTTAGATTATAGTTTGGTAGACCTTTAGCCTTTTTTGATTGTTGACGGAGATTCACGAGTGTTGTCTTCACCTGATCTCTTTGCTCGTTTTCATACACAAACACATCGTCCTTTCCATTAGAATTTGCAGGGAAGATACCAAAGACGGCTTTTGCTTTTAGCCAGCCATTTTTAATTATCTCATCCAATAATTCTTGAGCATCGTCATAAAGCTTTTGAGCTTCCTGCCCATAATCTTCATTGTTTAATATCGCAGGAAACTTTCCTTTCAACTGCCAGGACGCAAAGAACGGAGTCCAATCTATATACTTTCTTAAATCTTCCAGGTTTTGATCTGAAATCATCTGAATTCCAGTATTCGCAGGTTTAGGTCCTGGGTTCTTTAACCAGTCAATCTTCAATCTATTTTCCTGCGCCTTATCTATTGAAAGCAACTCCTTAACCTTCGTTTGCTTAGCACGAAGTTTTCTAAGTTCTTCATACTCATCCTTAACGGATTCTATAAATCCTTTTCTTTTTTCATCCTGATTGGTGGTTAACAAAGAAGCAGTAGGTACGGCCCTCGATGCATCCAATACATGAATGACAGATCCTTCATAGTTTGGATCTATTTTAACAGCTGTATGTATTCTTGAGGTTGTAGCTCCACCAATAATCAAAGGAATATTCAACTCCCTTCGTTGCATTTCTTTTGCAATATCCACCATATGGTCCAGAGAAGGGGTAATCAGTCCACTAAGACCAATAATATCAACTTGTTCCTCAATGGCTTTATCTATTATCTTAGAAGACTCCACCATAACGCCCATGTCAATAATCTCAAAATTATTACAAGCTAAAACCACACCCACGATATTCTTACCTATATCATGTACATCTCCTTTTACTGTTGCCAATAGTATCTTTCCTTTGGAACTCGACGAGGCATCGGTTTTCATTCTTTCGATAAAAGGATTTAGATAGGCTACAGATTTTTTCATCACCCGAGCACTTTTCACAACCTGAGGCAAGAACATCTTTCCTTCTCCAAAAAGATCACCTACAACATTCATCCCATCCATCAATGGACCTTCAATAACCTGTAATGGCGTATCGTAAGCAAGCCTTGCTTCTTCTGTATCTTCGACTATATACTTGTCGATTCCTTTAATCAAGGCATACTTCAAACGTTCTTGTACAGGCTCTTTTCTCCAGGAAAGGTCTTTCTGTACTTTCTTTCCTCCACCTTTAAGGCCTTCCGCAAATTCCAGCAATCGATCAGTGGCATCACTTTTCTTATTGAAAAGTACATCTTCCACACGCTCTAATAGTTCTTTATCAATATCCTGATAAACCTCTATCATACCTGCATTTACAATCCCCATGTCCATACCTGCTTGTATAGCATGATATAAGAAAGAAGTGTGCATAGCTTCCCGAACCACATTATTGCCTCGGAAAGAAAAAGAGATATTACTTACACCACCACTAACTTTTGCACCGGGACACAACTGTTTGATTTCCCTCGTGGCTTCTATAAAATGAACCGCATACTCATTATGTGACTCTATACCAGTAGCGACTGCAAATATATTTGGATCGAAAATAATATCCTCTGGAGGAAAGCCAACTTGCTGTGTAAGTATTCTATAAGCTCTAAGGCAAATATTAACCTTCTCGTCTTTTGTCTCTGCCTGACCGTTTTCATCGAAGGCCATAACCACAACTGCAGCCCCATACTTCCTTACTATTTGAGCCTGCTCTATAAATTGTTCTTCTCCTTCTTTAAGTGACAGAGAATTTACTATACACTTGCCCTGAACACACTTCAAACCAGCTTCAATGACGGAAAACTTAGAAGAATCAATCATGATAGGCAACTTTGCAATATCTGGCTCAGACATCACAAGATTCAGAAAATCGGTCATCGCTTTTTCTGAGTCTATAAGCCCCTCATCCATGTTCACATCTATGATCTGCGCTCCTCCTTCTACTTGATTTAAAGCAACGGAAAGCGCTTCCTCATATTGATTATCTTTTATAAGTCTGGCAAACTTTCTTGACCCCGTTACATTTGTTCGTTCGCCTATATTGATAAAGTTTGTTTCTTTTCGAACCACTAGAGATTCCAGGCCGGAAAAGGTTGAATTGACTTCTGTTTTTTCTACCAACCTTCTGGGTTGTATCCCTTGAACAGCGTCTGCTATGGCTTTAATGTGTGCAGGACTTGTTCCACAACATCCTCCAACCATATTAACCAAACCTGATTCAGCAAATTCTTTGATTAAAGAAGCCATTTCGTCTGGTCCCTGATCATAAGCACCAAACTCATTCGGTAATCCTGCATTTGGATAAGCAGTGATATTACAATCTGCAAG
>OMKD01000286.1 GCA_900299495.1 Sphingobacteriales bacterium | reverse complement strand
TCAACTGCCCGATCTGGATCAAAGGGTTCAACCTCATCATTTACTTTATCTGCAAGAGAAGGTACAAACCTTACTGAAGTATGAAATATTAATCCATTTTGATTAAAATGAATTCCTGCTTTAGATTGCTCTACAATGGTCCCTTCGAACTCTTGCTGCAAATACAGATGATGCATACCCGTGTGTGGATCATGATAATTATTGAGTACTCGAATTGATTCTATATCCGAGTCGACCAATCCGTAATTCGGAAAATTAATTTCAAGGTAAGAGAAGCCTAAATCTTCTGCTTCTTGTTCTGTCAATATTACTTGAGCTGATGTGATATTCACAAACAACAAAGTACAGATAACACTTAATGCTATTCGTAAAGAATTTTTCATGGGATGATGTTTTGTTTATAGCTTTGTCTTTTCTGTGCCCTTTTAAAGCTCACAAGACAATATTTTGAAAATAAACAACTTATAAGCTTCTTTCAATAGCTAATATGGGGTATAACCATCCCTATTCTAATGCTTTTAAATATTAGTCTTCAGGAAAAAATCCTTTTCAAAAAATCACTTTTCTACTTTTTTGCGTGGTATCAAGTTCTTATAATTCCATTTTCCATGGAGATTCTTATCCGCAAAATCAATATACCAGACACCATAGTTTTGCCAATTCATATCACTATCAAACTGCTGCTCAATATGTCCCCTGAACTGATTCCAATCACAGCCAAGTATATCATATAGAGAATTATCTTTCAGTTGATCTCTTCCTGAGCTTTCCATGCGTATCCGTTTCCATAGATTTTCTCGGATGCGCTCGTCAGCTACTTTTCTGGCATAATTAAATCTCCTTCGCTGATGTGCTACCCGCTCTATCCCTTTACGAATTTTTAATGCCGTTCGTCGTATAAAAGATTGCTCCATCAATCCATTATTCTTAGTCACAGCTGTACGTACTGGTTTTAATTCCAGGGATTCATTCATCGATAAATCACCTTCACTTACAGCCGTCTGTCCTAAAGATCTTTTGTCTGCATGATCCCAGGTCTCGGAAGCACTCGAAACTGCGTTTGCAGACATTTTGTATTGCCTGCTATGCTGATACTGTTTATTGTATACGGAGATATGCTTTTTGCTTCTGGAGCTATTATATTTTTCAGTTCGAGATGACTGGGTATTGCTTATCTTTTCTCGCTTACCGTTGTGGATGACATTAAACTTCATGGTTAACTTATTTTAGCCTTCAATCCTAATATATAAAAATTGATTATAAAATGCCTTTGGCACATCAAAAGATTGCTTCTCACAGGGATGTACTCGATATTGGAAAAAGAAAGCTGTAAACTTGAAATTAAAAACAAATTGTTTTAAATTTGGATAAAAACAAACAGGAATGTTCGAAAGAGCCGTCTTACATCTGGATCTGGACTCCTTTTTTGTATCTGTTGAACGATTAAAAAACAGTGCGCTCCAGGGCAGACCACTCATCATCGGTGGTAGCAGCCAACGTGGTGTCGTAGCATCTTGCAGCTATGAGGCCCGGCATTTTGGTGTGCGTTCTGCGATGCCTATGAAAATGGCATTACGTCTATGTCCTGATGCGATTGTGCTTAAAGGTGATATGGAATCGTATTCCAAACATTCCAAGCTGGTTAGTGAGATCATCAAAGAACAGGCACCGGTTTTTGAAAAATCATCCATCGATGAGTTTTACTTAGATCTAACGGGGATGGACAAATATATTGGCTGTTGGAAGTGGTCTACTGAACTTCGTGAACGGGTCATCCGCGAATCCGGCTTACCCATTTCCTTTGGTTTAGCGAGTAATAAGCTCATCTCGAAAATGGGAACAAGTGAGGCCAAGCCCAATGGCTCGAAGATGATTATACAAGGTGCCGAAAAGGCTTTTATCTGGCCGATGTCTGTCAAAAAAATACCTTCCATAGGAAAAGCAACATACAAAAAACTGAGCTTCATGGGGGTCCGTAAGATTGAGACGCTTGCAGCGATTCCTCCGAATCTCCTTCAAAGAGAATTCGGGAAAAACGGAATGAGTCTCTGGCGAAAAGCCAATGCAATAGACGAAAGCCCTGTGGTTGCGTATCACGAACGCAAATCAATCTCTACAGAACGAACCTTCAGAGCAGACACGATAGATGTACGATTTCTAAAGGATAAACTCACTGAAATGTGTTTTAAACTTGCTTTTGAACTTCGTCAAAAGCAAAAACTCTGTTCGTGTGTAACGATCAAGATTCGCTACACCGACTTCAACACCTATACAAAACAATGTACGATCCCTTACACCTCTAATGACAACCTACTCCTTGAACAGGCACATCGGCTATTCGAAGAACTATACAAACGCCGTCAGCTGGTGCGTTTGATTGGTCTCCGATTCAGCAGTCTGGTTCATGGCAACCAGCAGATCAACCTGTTTGAAAACAACATAAAAGAAAGCCAGCTACTCCAGCAACTCGACCACATACGCAAGCGATTTGGCAATAATGCCATCCAAAGAGGATCATCTATCTGTCCGCCGAAACCCAAAAATGATGACGACAAGCCACAATAATCTTTGGACTGCTTACGAACACAAAAAACATGCTCAATTACCACACCTATTACAGCCTGCGCTATGGCGTAGTCTCTCCAGCCCGACTTATACAGGAAGCTCATGAAAAGGGGGTTAAAACGCTTGTGCTCACAGATATAAATAATGCGTCCTGTGCCTTTGAATTTATACAAGGATGTAAAAAAGTTAATATCAAACCTGTAATAGGTATAGAATTCAGACAAGGACAGCAATTGCGCTATATCGGTATTGCAAAGAATATGGATGGTTTTCAGGAGCTCAACACCCTGCTATCTGAATATACCCAACATAAAAAAGAGCTACCAATCATAGCTCCTCCCCTGGTCAATTCATACATCATCTATCCACGCCTATGTAAAGATATCCGAGCCTTTAAAAGCTACGAGTTTTTAGGAATACGACCTGAATTCACTGGCCGTATCTACAAATCACCGGTCGAACACCACTTACATAAACTTGTAGCCTGGTGTCCATTTACCTTTCTAGACACAAAAGGTTATGAGCAACATAAAGTCCTTCGTGCAGTAGATCTCAACACTCTAATCAGTAAACTCGAATCAAGAGATACAGCTAAGCGAAATGAATACTTCCACGACCAGGAGGTTTTAAATTACTTCTACCGACAATACCCACAACTCCTGGAAAACAGTCAAGCCATACTAGACACATGTACGGCAACTATGGAGCATACATTGCAACATAACAAACGAACATTTACTAGTAGCAAACAGGGAGATATGGATCTGCTCCGCAAGCTGGCAATAAAAGGCAGCACAAACAGATATACAGGCGCAGAGTATCGACAGGCACAGAAAAGGCTAGATAAGGAATTACAAACGATAGAAAAACAGGATTTTGCGTCCTACTTTCTGATCACCTGGGACATTGTCCGTTACGCACAGAGCATGGGCTATCATCATGTGGGTCGGGGCAGCGGAGCTAATTCTATAGTAGCATTTTGTTTGGGTATAACAGATGTTGACCCACTGGATCTGGACCTTTACTTCGAACGATTCATTAATCCATACAGAAAATCACCTCCTGATTTTGACATTGACTTTTCCTGGGATGAACGTGACGATGTGATTGATTATGTATTTAAGCGGTATGGCAGTGAACATACAGCGCTTCTGGCTACTTATAATACCTTTAAGACCCGTTCAGCGGTAAGAGAAATAGCAAAAGTCTACGGACTACCCAAAGCAGAGACAGATCTAATGCTTAATGATCCTACTGCTACTGATAAACACCATGAACTCGCCGCAAAAATATGGGTATTAGCTAAATCGATAAGTGGATTCCCAAACTATCTATCCATACATGCCGGAGGAATACTTATTTCCGAAACACCAATCTACCGATACACAGCTCTGCAACAAATGCCGAAAGGCTTTCCGATCACCCAATTTGACATGCACCACGCAGAAGCTATTGGTTTTCACAAATACGATGTACTCAGCCAGCGTGGACTTGGGCATATTAAAGATGCCGTACGCTATATAAAAGAAAATAAAGGTATCAGTATCGATGTACATGAAGTGGAACGTATCAAAAAGGATGAAAAAGTAAAGGACTTACTCCGATCCGGAAGTTGTATCGGATGTTTTTATATTGAATCACCGGCCATGCGCAATCTACTCTCTAAATTAAGATGTGACAACTATGTTCATCTGGTTGCAGCCAGTTCGATTATTAGACCCGGTGTTGCCAAATCCGGAATGATGCGCGAATACATCCAACGATTCCACAAACCCGAATCCTTTAAATATATTCACCCTGTTTTCGAAGAACAATTGGGTGAAACCTTTGGTGTCATGGTCTACCAGGAGGATGTTATGAAGATTGTCCATCATTTTGCTGATCTAGACCTTAATGAAAGCGATGTATTGAGACGAATCATGTCAGGAAAAAAAGACCGGAACGATAACTTCAGCACGCTGAAACGCAAATTCTTCGACAACTGCAAAGCAAAGGGCTATCCTATAACCATTACAGAAGAAGTCTGGAGACAGGTCGAGAGTTTCAGCGGTTATTCATTCTGCAAAGCACACTCAGCAAGCTTTGCCGTGGAGAGTTTCCAAAGTCTTTTTCTAAAGGCTTACCATCCACTTGAATTCATTGTTGCCGTAATCAATAATTTTGGTGGATTCTATACAGCTGAACTATACTTCCATGAAGCTAAAATGCTGGGGGCTCAAGTACATGCTCCCTGCATAAATCACAGTCGCTCGCTCAGTCGCATCAAAGGGAAAGATCTGTATATCGGATTCGCGCACCTGCAACAGATGGAACAAAAGACCATCCATCGAATCTTACATCAGCGAGGTCTGGGTGGTCCTTTTCTCAATCTGCAGGATTTTGTGAATCGTGTACCCATAAGCACGGAACAACTGGATATTCTAATCCGCATTGGAGCATTTCGTTTTACAGGAATGAGCAAATGCGAATTGATGTGGGAAAAGAATGCAGTGTTCAACCCCAGTAAAAAGAAAGACACAGGGCAAATACTCTTCCAGGCAGAGGACAGCAATCTCAGCCTACCCAGCCTTGAAGAGCATCCTATCGATCAGTACTTTGATGAACTCGAACTACTGGGTTTTTCTATTGAATCGCCTTTCAAGTATTTAAAACGGCAAGCACTTAATGGGATATTAACCAAGCAACTACCCAAATACACCAACAGAATTATTCGAATCTATGGTTATTTCGTTTGCCGCAAACACGTATCCACCAGCAACAAAAAGCAAATGAACTTTGGTACTTGGCTAGATCGAGAAGGTCAGTTTTTTGATACGGTACACTTCCCCAAAACACTTGAAAAGTATCCGTTCAGAGGAAGAGGCGTCTACGAAATTGAAGGAAAAGTTGTTGAAGATTTTACGGTACACAGCATAGAGGTGCTCAAAATGAACAAGTTAGCTTTCAGGGAAGATAAACGCTATTAAAGTCTTCTGATTAATTAACCCAGATTAATTAAAAGAACCATAGGGAATGCTTAAGTTTGATATGTAATTATATATGAATCTTATTTTTTTCACTAAAAAAGAATTATGAAAAAGATTCTTGCAGTATTGACACTGTTGATACTAACTGTAGTCACAAATTATGGACAGGATATTAGCCAAACCATAAGGGGAACAGTAGTAGATCAGGAAAGTAAATTCCCACTCATAGGAGTAACCGTACAATTGACCAGTAGTGATGATTTCATAGGAACCACTACAGATATTGACGGAAAATTCAGATTAGAAAATGTACCAGTAGGCAGACAATCTTTAAAGATCACCTATGTAGGTTATGAAGATGTCGAGCTTAGTGACCTCATAATAACATCCGCAAAAGAATTAATTCTTGAAGTAGAAATGTTCGAAGGCGGAGTAGCATTAGATGAATTTATATTTGAGGGAACAAAGAGTGGTGATGTTCGTAATGAAATGGCCATGATTTCCTCCAGGAGCTTTAATGTTGAAGAAACCAACAGATACGCCGGCAGTCGAGGCGATCCCGGAAGAATGGCGTCAAACTATGCAGG
>OMKD01000285.1 GCA_900299495.1 Sphingobacteriales bacterium | reverse complement strand
TCTTGGTTCAGTAGTTCAGATTTGATTAATGGTGCAACTGTATCGGATGGAACAACGATTTTCCAAATTTGCTTTGATGTAATAGGAGAGGAAGGAATCTATCCAATTGTATTTGCAAATTCACCAACATCAATAGTAATAGTTGATGCCTTGACTTCAACTGCAATTAATCCTCTAAATTTAATAAATGGGGAATTAGAAATTCAAGATAGTACAGATGCGTTTACTTTAGAGATTTCAACGGAAAGTGCGCAGGAGGGAGACAATATATGCTTAGATGTAACCGCAACCAATTTTGAAAACATATTGGGAATGCAGGTTTCTATTAATTATGATGCGACAGCACTTGTGTATTCTGGGACTGGAAGCATTAATCTAGATGGCTTAACAGCAAATAGTTTTTTTGTTACACAACCTGGTAGTTTAACCATGTCTTGGTTCTGTAGTTCAGATTTGATTAATGGTGCAACTGTATCAGATGGAACAGCTATTTTCCAGCTTTGCTTTGATGTGATAGGAGAGGAAGGGACCTATCCAATAGAATTTTCAAATTCACCAATTTCTATTCTAATAGTTGATGGTTTGACTTCAACTGCAATTGATCCTCTTAACTTAATAAATGGGGAAGTAGAAATTCAAGATAGTATAGGTGGTATAGGTGACTTTACTTTAGAGATTTCAACGGAAAGTGTCCAGCAGGGTGAAACCGTGTGCTTAGATGTAACTGCATCTAATTTTGAACATGTTTTAGCGATGCAATTCTCTGTTGCTTATGACGAAACTGCATTAGTATTCAATGGGATTGAGAGCATTAATCTTCCAGATTTACTTCTAATAAATTTTGGTAATCCAAATCCTGGTGAGTTAGTCTTGTCTTGGTTCAGTAATTCAGATTTGATTAATGGTGCAACTGTATCAGATGGAACAACTCTTTTCCAACTTTGCTTTGATGTGATAGGAGGCGAAGGAGTCTATCCAGTAGAATTTTCAAATTTCCCAACACCTATTGAGGTTATCGATGCAATTACTAAACTAGGAATCAACCCAATAAATTTGATAAATGGAGAAGTAGAGATAGAAGGAGATAATGCGAATTTTAAGTTGGATCTTTCGGAAGGTACTGCTGTAATTGGTGAATTAGTTTGTTTAGACGTACATGCATTTGAATTTAATAATATTGTGAGTATGCAGTATGGAATTGAATATGATCATACGGTTTTGGCCTTCAATTCTATTAATAATGTTAATCTAGTAAACTGTAGTCCATCAAATATTTTAAATCCTGAGCCAGGGGTTATTACTACAAGTTGGTTATCTAATGATTTTTCATCTGGAAGCACAATAGCGGATAGTACCTCATTGTATCAACTTTGCTTTGATGTAATTGCTTGCACAGATTTTTCAGCGGTTAATTTTTCTGAAGACTATTTAGTGTCTGAAATCTCACATGATTCAGGAGAGCTTATTGATTATTCATTCGATAATGGAGGTGTGCATTTAGGTAGCTTATTCGGTTCTGAAACAGAGTTTGGTATTCAGAGTAATGGCCTGAACAAGCTTTATCAAAATAAGCCTAATCCTACTTCGGGAAATACAACTGTGGCATTTACGCTCAAAGAAGAATCAATGGTGGAATTTAATGTGTTCACAGAAAATGGCTTGTTAGTTCAAACCTTTTCAGGAGTTTATAAGGCAGGACTTAATGAAATAGAGATTCTAGATTTAAATAAGCCCGGGGTATATTATTATACGATCAGTGCAGGTGATTTTTACCAGGGTAAACGACTGATCGTAGTGTCTAATTAAGCGCTGTCAAAAATTACTATTGCATTAAAACAAATTATAATCTTATTGGCTTATTCTGATTCAGAATAAGCCAATTTTTATTTACAGGTAATCACAAATATATAATAATTAGGTAAGAGGAATACTACAAAATATATGGTCAAGTGATCGTTTTCTAGGTACTGTCAAATTATTACTTTGGACCAATCAGCATCTCGAATTTGAATTTATTCAGATCTCTAAGTCTATCGAATGTAACATTGTTGGCCAATTCAAATGAAGTATACTGGCTTCAGTGTTGCTATAGTCAAAGACATGCCTACATCCTTTGCGAAAGTCTAGGCATTCTCTTGTTTGGCAAATAATTGATATTCAGAATGCTGGATATTGGGTTTAAATTTATGTAATAAAAACATTCATTTATTGAATGAATAGTTTTTATATTTAAATTATATAATTGTATATTCGCAGTACAAATCACTACAAAGTCACACCTATATATTCCAACAGAATTAGAATTATATTTAATCTTGTTTTCCATACTCTGGATTAAATAAGGTTTCATATTACTGTGTTTGTTCCAAATGGAATAAGCAAGTATTTATTATTCAAAAACCGAACCCATGTTAATCATTCAATACATTCTGAATACATGTTTCTGCCGTGTATTGTACACTAAAAGTGTACCTACTTTGTACCAATTTGCAACTTTATCGAATCACTCGATTATTCAGGTACGATCATTTTCTTTTAGAAAAATATAATCTAAACCATATTCATTTTATTTATTAACCAAGTGTAAACTTCATTAATCCGGGAAGTTTATTTATTAATTATTTTTCATGAACATTTATTTTTCTGCTATCAGAGTAATGATAGCAACAGCTCTTGTTATGTCCTGTTCTGTCCTGTTTGGACAAGGTGTAGTTTCTTTTGAGTTAAATCCATCCGCCTCAACCATTTCAGTTGGTGAAGAAGTATGCGTGGATTTTGATCTTAAAAACCTTGAATATCTATCATCTCTTCAGTTTGGATTTTCGTATGACGAGACCGTACTTGAGTTCGTAAGTTTGGAGAGCAACACACTACCTGGTTTTAACTCAAGCAATTATTTCTTTGATAATGCTGGCTTACTTTCTGTTTCCTATGAATATTTAATTGGTGGAAACATAGTTGAAGTTGAAGTAGATGAGGAGCCTGTTTTTACAGTTTGTTTTGATGCATTAGCATCCACTGCTTCTACAGATCTAGCTATCTCTGCAATTCCAATGCCATTAGAGATTTATTCTGCTGGGAAAAGAGTGAAAGCCAGATATACTTCTGTGGAGATTGAAATTGCAGAAGTACTGGAAGATGATTGTCCTTTTGATGGCATCAAGCTAGAAATAGGCGAAGCTTGTGGGGCATCCGGCGAAAATGTTTGCATTGATGTAATTGCTGATGAATTTGATGGCATACTTAGCAAGCAGTATTCTATTAATTATGATCCTACAGTATTAGCATTTACAAATGCTGGAGATTTTATTTTGCCGAATCTTTTTACGGATGGCTTTGCTAATCCAATTCCGGGTTTTGTTACAGTTTCTTGGGTGTCAAATAATTTGAATGAGGGAGAAACTTTAGAAGGGAGTCAAAAAATTTATGAGCTATGCTTTGATATTATTGACGAAGGTGCAGGTTCCTCCACTACTTATTTGTCCATTGGAAGTACACCAACACCAATTGAGGTAGTTTCTAAGGAAAATGAGTTTTTGGATATCTGGAGAATTGATGGTAAAGTGAAGATCAACACTCCGGATTGTGATAATGGACAGAATCCACTAGGTCCACTTTCTTTTGATATAGCTGAGGTAGAAGGCTTTGCAGGAGAAAATGTATGTGTACCAATTGAGGTAAATGGTTTTTACAATCTTCTACTTGCTGAATTTACGATTAATTATGATGATTCAGCACTTCAATATACAGGCTTCAATACACTTGATTTTCCAAACTTGAATACATCAAGTGTAGTTATGCAAAGCCCAGGAGTATTGGATATTAATTGGTATTCAAATGATATTTTTGAAGGAACGACTGTATCCAACGGTACAATATTTACAGAACTTTGTTTCAATATTTTAGGCGCAGCTGGTCCAGCGGCAATCAACTTTTCAGATAACCATGATAATACTTCTATTTTAAATAATAATTCAGAGGTTGTACAGAGTGATCTTGAGAATGGACTTGTCATTATACTTGATGAAGAACCTTCAGGTTTTGTATTAGAATTAAGTGAAACTTGTGGCGAACTGGGAGAGCAAGTTTGTGTTGATCTTAGCGGTGAGCAGCTTGTAAACTTGGCAGGTATGCAATTTAGTGTGAGCTATGACTCAACTGCTCTAAATTATACTGAGGTTGTATTTGGTGCGCTTTCAGGTTTAGAAGATTCAGATTTTAATTTGGAAAATCCTGGCTTATTAAACTTTGTATGGCTTGCTGAAAACGCTATTCCAGTGACTGTAGAAGATAATGAAGTCTTATTCTCTGTTTGTTTTGAAATCATTTCTGAAGAGGGTTCAGCTGTCGAGATTGGTACTGAAGGACTGGAACTTGAGGTTGCTGTTCCAGTTCAGCTTGTTGATCCAACTGTAATCAATGGATCTGTAGAAATAGGATCTGATTGTGAGGGTGATGGAACAAATAATGGAGGTGATGATCACCTGCTAAAGATTGATTTGGGAGTTGAGTCTGCTGGTTTAGGAGAAACGGTTTGTCTTGATGTGAAAGCTTACGGTTTCAACCAAATTATGAGCATGCAGTACGCAATGGAATACAATACTAATGTGCTTAATTTTATAGGTTCTCAAAATTACAATTTGGAAAATTTATCGGCTTTTAATGTTAATGAACCTGTTGATGGTGTAATCGTTTTTGGCTGGTTTGCAGAAGATGTAGCTGCAGGTGAAACCGTTCCTAATGCAACTACTATATATGAACTTTGCTTTGAAGTGACCGGTACTTTTGATTATTCTGAAATTAAATTTTCGAATAATGCGTTCATGGAAGCTGAAATTGTTGACTACACACTAACTGAACCTGACTACACATTGGATAATGGAGGAGTAAATTTCGAAACCTTATTTGGTTCTGATATGGGTTATGGAACTCCTAATGAAGGTATGAATTTGCTTTATCAAAATAATCCTAATCCAGCTTCAGGGAGTACAAGTGTGGCATTTGCGCTTAGAGAAGAATCAATCGTAGAATTTAATTTATTTAAGGAAAATGGATTATTGATTCAATCTTTTTCAAAAGTGTATGAGGCAGGTTTGAATGAAATAGAGATACAGGATTTAAATGATCCTGGGGTGTATTACTACACGATCAGTACTGAGTATTTTTCTCAAGGAAAACAAATGATCGTAGTATCTCACTAAAAGCTATAAGAAGAATGCTATTATTATTTTAAATACAAATTATGATCTTATTGGCTTATTCTGATTCAGAGTAAGCCATTTTTTTTATTTTAGGGAATTAACATCCTCACTTGAATTCAATGATGCAAAAATTCCTTAAAGTTCCTCACGCCTTGGTAATCATGTTTCTCATAGCTGTATTAGTCAGTATCATGAGTTACTTCATTCCGGCAGGTAGTTTCGAACGTGTCATATCGCCTATCAATGGTAGACTAATTGTTGTTCCGGGTACTTTCGAATTTATCAAATCCAGTCCTATTGGTTTTGTTGACTTTATAACTGCTTTTCCTAGAGGTTTTAAAGCTGCAGCAGAAATAATCTTTGTTGTTATCTCCGGAGGAGTGATGTTTGGTCTAATGGAGAAAACCAATGCACTTGAAAATGGTGTGGGTGCATTCGTTCGAAAATTGGGTATGCAACGAAAAAACCTGATTATTATCTCTCTTACGCTGGTTTATGGCTTTTTGGGTGTGGCTGTTGGTTATGAAAATAATATTGCATTGGTTCCTATTGCTGCAATGGTTAGCCTCGCAATAGGCGGAGATTTACTTTTAGCAGCAGGTATTTCTGTTGGTGCAATGACGGTTGGTTTTGGGCTTTCTCCAATCAATCCGTACACCGTAGGACTTGGACAAAAGCTAGCTGAAATTCCTTTATTCTCAGGAAGTCTGCTTAGAACCTTTCTCTGTGCTATTTCCCTGATGGTTATGTGTTATTATAATCTTCGTTATTTCAAACGTTTAGAGCAAAAGGGAGGCTCAATGGATCGATCAGAAGATACCATAGGACTTGGGCTTACAAGGGATTTAGATTCTTATGCTTTGACTACCAAACACTGGTTGATTATTATTACTTTTTTTGTTGGTCTTTCGGTAGCAATTTTTGGAATCTTTAAATTGAACTGGTTCTTTTTGGAACTGAGTGGTATGTTTCTGTTGATTGGATTGACCTGTGGTGTGATCGGTCATCTTAATTCGGACAAGATATCTCAAGCGGTATTAGATGGTGTAAAACTCACAGCAGGTGGTGCATTTATGGTTGGGGTAGCTGCTTCGATTAAAGTACTATTACAAGATGCCTCTCTAATTGATACACTTTGCTTTTATTCCTCTAATCTATTGAGTGGTTTACCTAAAACTATTTCAGTAGTATTGATGATGGTTACGCAATCCTTTACCAATTTTCTGATTCCTTCCGGCAGTGGTCAAGCTATGGCTACCTTACCCTTAATGTTGCCCTTGGGTGAATTGATAGGAGTAAACGCTCAGGTTACTATATTAGCATTCCAAATTGGTGATGGGCTTACAAATTTAATTAACCCAACTATGGGGGGGTTGATTGCTATGTTAAGTTTATGTCGGGTTTCTTTTGATAAATGGCTTAAGTTTATATTTCCATTAACTATGGTTTTAATAGCTGTTGCGGTAGTGTTTTTAATTCTTTCTTCAATGTTTAACTATTCCTAAAGATGAATGTAAAATCGATTTTAGAAAAACTGGTCAGTTTTGATGTGTTGGGTGGTGAATCCAATTTGGATTTAGCAAAATGGATTGTGCAGTATCTTTCTAACCATGGTGTTGAAGCTCATATGCTGTATAACGAGGAAAGAAATAAAGCACTGGTGCATTGTCGAATAGGGCCAGCAGCAGATGGTGGTGTGGTGCTTTCTGGGCATATGGATGTGGTACCGGTAGAAGGGCAGGACTGGAATACAGATCCTTTTACATTGACTGAGAAAGAGGGTTTGTTATATGGACGAGGTTCCTGTGATATGAAAGGCTTTTTGGCTTGCTGTTTATCCATGGTTACCGAATTTAAATCCGCTAAACTAAAGAAGCCGGTCTATTTTGCATTTTCTTATGATGAAGAAATTGGTTGTATGGCCGGTGATCTTATGGCTCAAACCATAAGAGATTTTTATCCGGAAAACTGCACAGATGCTATAATTGGTGAACCCTCCTTAATGGAACCTATAATTGGACAAAAGGGGATCTGTTTTTACAGAACCCACGTCAATGGTTCAGAGGGACACAGTAGCCGAATTATGGAAGAGGTTAGTGCAGTACATGAATCTGCAAGATTAATTCTTTGGTTGGAAGATAAAATGAAGCGGCTCAAAGCAGAGCGAACTGATGCACGATTCAATCCTCCTCATTCGTCTATTCATGTAGGCAAAGTAAAGGGTGGAATTGCCACTAATATTATTGCTGATCAATGTTATTTTGATTGGGATGTGCGAACCATTCCAGGTGATGACTTCGATGATATCATGAATGATTTTTATACTCACTGTAAGGAACGCATGGAATTTTTAAGATCATTGTTCCCTGCATTTGAGATTTATACGGAAGAGGTTCATCCACCTGTTCCGCCATTGGATACCGCTTCTGATTCAAAAATATTGAAACTGTTGCGGTCTATTGGTATTAATGGGCCAGAGCAAACAGTTGCTTTTGCCGCTGAAGCAGGTCAGTTTGAACGAAACGGATTTGATGCTATTATTTGTGGGCCGGGTTCCATTACACAGGCGCATCGAGCAAATGAGTTTATCGCAGTAGATCAATTAGATAAGGGAAGGACAATGCTTCGAAATTTGATTCATGTACTTTCAGAATAACAAATATATCAAGTTATCTAATTTATAACACCTATAATTCAATGTTCATAAATGACCAACGCTGAAAAATTCGTCAATACTTATAATGAGATTGATAATTGGTTGAGTAAAAGAGGTAAATATGATAAATATGTACCTTATGCTAAGAAAATTAAATACTTATCCTCTAAGGATACTCGCTTAAAACTATTCAGGGAGGACTTACTCTCCTATGGTGAATTACGAAATGCAATCGTTCATAATTCGTTGAAACGCGATGAGATTATTGCCGAGCCACATAAGCGGGTAGTCAAGCGTTTTGACTATATTTTAGAAGAACTAAAAAATCCTGAAAAAGTATTCCCAAGATTCAGCGAGCAAATTACCATGCTCTCACCATCCAGTTATATTAACCCCTTACTAGAGCAAATGGGCAAAGCCATATTTGTACAGGTGCCTGTTTTTGAACAAGGAGGAATAGTCGATATTGTGAATTGCCAAACAGTGGTCAGATGGTTAGCTAATCAAATGCAGCCATTGGGAAGATTGGATGTTTCAAATTCAAGGATTAGTGCATTATTGCCATACATACAATACAGACAAAACTTCCGATTTATCGAGAAAGGTGCAACATTATATGAAGCCTATGAAGCTTTTGTAGATCATCAGGAAGAATCTAAGAATCATTTGGATGCTTTATTTATTAGCGAGGATGGGTCTAATAAATCCAAAATTCTAGGCTTGATTACATTGGATGAAATTGTTGGAACATTAGGTGTTAAAGAGCTTTAGACCCTCTCAAAAATGTAATAGTTTTTTAACCTATGTTAATTTTAATTATGCTTAATTTCCTTTAACTTTATAACAAGCAAATAGACACGAGAACTCTTTTTAGGTTACTCCAAGATCTAAAGTGAAATTAAAAAGGATTATTTCATCAATTGAAATAATCCTTTTTTTATTAGTTTTCAGTGTTGATTACAGATTCGACCGGTACGCGTTTCCCATCCTGATAGGAAACGACCCATGCATCGACTATTCCTATCTCCATGAGATGTTTTTGTAAGGCTTTAGCATCTTCATAGTCTCTGAACCTTCCCAGAGATATCTTTTGTAAAGACTCCTGATCCTCGATGCTCAATTCATCTGTTGTCTCAATATTTGAATTTATCTTATTCGTGCCAAAGGCACCGATTTGAACTCTAAACCAAATACCATAATCATCTGATGAGGCTTCCATTTCGGTAGTCACTTGGCTTAGTTGCTCTTGGTTTGCAGCCAATTTCTGACGCAATGCTTCATTCTCCATTGAAAGTTGCTGATTTGAACTTTCTAATTGATTTTTATTTTCCTGAAGGGATTGGTTTTTCTGATACATGGTTTCAACCTGATCCTTCATTGTATTCAATTCCTGTTCTGCTTGTTCAGCTTTTTGTTGATTAACAAAAGCCTGATTTTGTGCATCCTTCGTTGCTTTACATGAAAAGAGCATCAAAGGAAGGCATATTAAGATCAATTGTTTCATGGTTTAAAGAATTTAGTTTTGATTGAATTTATACGATAAAATTAATTATATAAATTTACTTTATATAAGAATAGTAAACTGAAAATGAATTGCTGGAGTCAATCTCAACTCAATATAGATACAGATATAGTATTTATATAGTTCCCTATTAATAGCCTAGCTAATAATTTCTAGAAAGGGTCCATAAACTA
>OMKD01000284.1 GCA_900299495.1 Sphingobacteriales bacterium | reverse complement strand
TCCTGTCGATTCCATTACGTCCCCAAATGCGAACAATTAAACCTCCCGTCAAACACATAAGTTCCCGGAAGGGACAATAAAATTATTATTTTTTTTTCAATCTGAATAATAAAATATCAGGCGACTTTGATCAAACGCACGAAGCAGACAAATAACTTATTTATTTACAAGCGCAAATGAATTTTTTAAAAAAGTATTTGACCAAAAAAAAGATTACACCCTTTTGAATCCATTAATTTGTCAAACAGAACTAATAGTGTCCTCATCTTTTTTTTATATTTTACATGCCAGTTAAACATGAACAAAAAACCAGTTTACAGCAGCACGTAAAATTATTATTGTACGATGAAGATAGGCATAATCAGAGAGGGAAAAGTACCACCAGATTACCGCGTTCCATTAACACCGGATCACTGTAAAACAATCAAAGAAAAATATCCTGTAGAAATCGTTGCTCAGCGATCAGAAAACAGATGCTATACCGATCAGGAATATCAAAATGCAGGCATAGAGCTTGTGGACAATGTTGACGATTGCGATGTTTTAATGGGCGTAAAAGAAGTCAAGATTAAGGACCTAATAGCGGATAAAAAATACTTCTTTTTCTCACATACCATAAAGGAGCAACCTTATAACAAAACACTACTACAGGAAATCCTGAAAAAGAATATTCAACTCATAGACTATGAAGTTCTAACAAACGATGCAGGCTCAAGAATTATAGCTTTTGGAAAGTTTGCTGGAATGGTCGGTGCGCATAATGGTATTATGGCATACGGTAAAAAGACAGGAAGCCTTGACCTAAAGCGCATGAAAGATTGTACTGATTATGAGGATGCCAAGGAAGTTTACAAAAACTTAAAGCTTCCCCCAATGCGTATAGTGCTTACCGGAACAGGAAGAGTTAGCAACGGTGCTGCTGAGGTCCTTAGAGACATGAATATCAAACAAGTAAGCCCGGAAGACTACTTAAATAACACCTTCACAGAGCCTGTTTTCACTCAGATTTCAAGTCTTGAGTATGTAAAAAAGAAAGACGGTAGTCCTTTTTCCAAAAAAGAATTTTACGAAAGCCCTGAAAATTTTCAATCTAATTTTCTACCTTTCCAACAGAAAAGCGATATCCTTATAAATGGGATGTATTGGAACAATGATGCACCGGCACTTTTCACGTTAGATGATCTTAAAGAAGATGATTTTTCAATAAAAGTAATTGCAGATGTAACTTGTGATATTGCACCTGTAGCGTCAGTTCCTACTACCATAAAAGCAAGTACAATTGCAGATCCTTTATTTGGATATGACAAGCTTAAGCAGGAAGAATGTTCCTGGGAAAATGAAAATGCTATTTGTATGATGACCATTGACAACCTTCCTAATGAAATGCCAAGGGATGCATCTTTGTCGTTCGGACAACAATTCGTTTCATTTGTTATAGAAGAATTATTAGACGAAAATAGTACTCTTATTGAGCGTGCAACAATCGCAAAAAACGGCTCATTAGGGAATCACTTTAAGTACTTAAGTGACTATGTTTCATAAAGATATATTTTAAAGGCGATTAGATTTTATTTCAACACCTACTGTTTTAGTAGGTGTTTTTTTTATATATAAAAACATCAAATAAGTCGTGCTTTATTTATATTTTGCAAGTAAACAAGATCTATTACTTAAGACATTAACCTGATAAATAAATATACCGATTATGCGAGTCATCCCCCTTCATTGCATAATCAGATTTATTCTGATTACTGCACTACTTACTATTTATAATTCAACCCTTTCCGCACAGGATCCATCGTTTTCTCAATTTTATGCAAACAGAATGTACCTCAATCCTGCTTTCACAGGTATTGAAAATGGTCTTTTTGTAAATGCCAGCTCAAGAATGCAATGGCTTGCGATTGATCAGGGCTTCCGCACCTATGACATCAACGTAAGTAGCCAGATTCCATTTGCCAAAATGGGTGTGGGACTTCATCTGCATCGAAATATTGAAGGATTTGCAGACCTATCCACCACTTCTGCTGGACTAGCATTCTCTTATACTATTCCCGGTAAGAAAAACAACATCCATTTTGGCTTTGAGACTAAGATCACTGAAAAGTCCATAGACTGGGATAAGCTTACCTTCACAGACGAACTACACCCAATTTTTGGAATCATAAACCAAACATCTGCTGTACCCGTAAGGGAAAAAGTGAGCTTTGGAGATGTCGATTTTGGAGTAGTCTGGAGAAGAGAAGGAGACTGGGGATTTGGAAGACGTTCGTTCAGAAAAGTACGTTCCATGTTAGGAGTTTCTTTCCATCACCTCCCCTACTGGTTCAGTGATTCTGCACAGGGTAACGACTCCTTCTTAAACAGAGACTGGTCTGTAGCACCAAGAGGTACGCTGCATGGAGGTTTACTAATCCCATTCAGACCCGTATCAGCTGGAGGAAAGGAAATCCTATTCTCGCCTAATTTTAAGCTAGATACGCAAGGATATCAGCTATTCGATAAAGAGACAAACATCATGGTAGGGACCTTTGGCGCTTACGCTCTTTTAGGTAATCTTTACATTTCCCTTTTCTATCAGAACAGAATCTTCACCCCCAACCCTATACACACCAATGGTCTGATATTTGGCTCAGGGGTATACATTGAAGGTGCTAGAAGCAATGCTGGCGAAACCCCCGAAATGTTCATTGGAATTAGTGCTGACCTTAATAGCACAGGTTTGGGACCTGCAGCTGGAAGTATCTTCGAACTTCAATTTACGTAC
>OMKD01000283.1 GCA_900299495.1 Sphingobacteriales bacterium | reverse complement strand
TATAGAACTAGTAGGAACAAAAGGCCAAACCTATCAGTTCTCTAGTTCCACCATGGAGGACCTCTTCATTGCTTGCTATTACAATCAGAAAAACAATAGTCGAAAATATGGTTCTTCTAGTTGTAAATTATTTCTTGGCTCCATTCAAATAGTTAATGAAGCCAATGAAAAAGAGTGGATTCCTATATTTGAAAAACCAATCCGTCTAATTGCGGACCCATATAAAAATGGTTTTTGGAGCATAAAAACTATTGGAGATCTTCAAATTTCAAAAGGATTAAAACCTCTTTTAAAGAGAGATCATATAATCAACATGAATCCTTGTCTTGCAAAATTTCAAGACCTCCAATCTAAAACAGCTCAGGAGACGCTTAAAAAATTGATGGATAAAGAGTTTATGCACCTTGAACTCAGCCCTACTCCTCTTCCAAGTATAGAAACATTATTTGCTGAGGAATGTGATGATTTTTATTTAACAGCAATTCTTGCGAACAACGCCGAGCAATTTGATCCGCAACGGGAACAAGATGAATTAGGAAAGATTCTAGAAGATTACCATAGAAGCCCAAAGCATCATAAAGTAAGAAACGACATTGAAGTCTCTTACCCATTCATGGATTCCGAACAGAAAAGTAATGCCAATTTACTGGAAGACAGAAAACTTGCTTTGGTAGAATACACAAAATATGCTGAAATAATACCTGTCATCAATCAACTTATTGTACAAGGTCTAGAGAATGAAGAAAGAATCCTTGTTCTTACGGATCGGAGCTCATTTGCCCAAAAACTATTTAGTGAATTACCAATCAACCAAAAAGTACTGTTGCCGGAAAACTGGAAGACGGATGCAGCAACTTTAAGCATTCTCAAAAGTAGTATTGCAAAAGCGCAAATCTCAGAGAAGTCAAATTCCAAGAGCTATTTATTACAAAAGCAAAAAACCAACAGAAGCCTCCAGCAAATAAACCAATATGCGCAGGCATACTCCTCTCCTACCTTTGGCAATAAAAAGTGGGTTGACTTGGTCGGTCTTTATCTAAAGCATCAAAGTAATACGGATAAAAGTATCTTATCCGCACAGCTAAATAGTACTAATTTTGAGTTCAGCTATTCGGAATACCAAAAGCTTTCTGAAAAACTACATAATTTGTGGCCCATTTACTCCAATGTGGGTACACAACATAATGCCTTTTTAAGTTATCAGGTCGAATGGTTCACTAAATCTGGTAAACACCAAACTAAAAAGCAGTTCATTCAATTTGGCAATCGAATTAAAGAGCAGACAGCAAATATCCAAAAACAACTGCAGCAATTAATTAATGTATACTCGGAAACCTACAGAGATAAGCTAGACCAGACCTATATAAACCTTAGCAAAAAATTAAAGACCACAACAGCCCTATTACAGGATTACTCAACTGTGTACGGCAACACCTTCAAAGAACAAAAATTAAAAACATCGAGTATAAATCCGTTCTTGTCTAAGCAGACTAAGACCTTGCTTAAGCAATTAAAAAAACTGGAAAGGCATTATATCAGCCTAAAAGAATATTTGAACGACAATAGTTTTTATGAATTTACGCTTCCAGATTATACTGTATTAAAGACTATAAAGGATTATGAAAATCAAATAAATACACTTAACAATCATCTGGAAAACTGGAGAACCAATAGCTTTAATCAGATCCAGGATGAGATTAAGCGATTTTCTAAAAAGCACCATCTAAATGATCAAAGAATAAACGAGCTTATACCTAAGGTGGAGCAAATGATCCAATCCTATTTCACAGATTTAAAAAGCTTAAATTTCTTTTGTGAAGCTCCTAAAGATTATTTGCTAACATACTCTAAAAGACTTAAGCAATTCAATCAATTAGCAGGTGAAAATGATCTGTTCTTCAACTTAATGGAAAATTATGAAGCTTTGTATGATTGGACTCGTGCATGGCATCTATCTTCATCTAAGGAACAGGAATTATTTCAAGCGCTTATTGAGTCTAAGTCTGATAATTGGGAGTCTGCATTCAATAGTTGGTTCCTGAATAAAGTAATTGAAAGAAACCTAAACGATGAAAAATCATTAGAAAATTCTGAAGCGGAAACTGCTTTTGCCCAAATATTTAAGTTCTATCCACAATTACTGGAAGAAATCAGCAAAATTTGGTTCAATAAACTTTCTAAAAGCTTCTACAGCCTTTCCAAAAAGGATAAAAAGAAACTGGAAAAGCAATTTGAGTTAAACAAAAGTTCAACTGACATAGCGGACCAGCAGTTTACAGCCTTATTCCAGGAAGCTTTTCCATTATGCTACAGTAGTAACCTTAGCCATTGGACTAATGAAGACCAACAACTAGAATTTGACCGGGTAATTGTCGTTGAATTGGGGAAAGTTTCCTCAAGCCTAATTCCATCCATATGCAATAGGTCTAATAGTATTATCATGTTCAGCAATATGTCTCTGAACAACCCTGAATCTATTGCTTATTACTTAGACCAAATGCCATTGGTTAGAAAAATAAGACTACAAGGTAAATATTATAATACCTACATAAAATTAAGCCATCAGGCTCCATTTATTCAAAACAGATCCTTCAGTAGAAAAATAGATTTGCACTGTACACAAGGAACTTTTGATGTCAGTCAACAAATCAATGAAAAAGAGGCAGACACCATCATTCATCTACTGAATACCATTGAAATAGATAAACAGAGTAGAATATACACAAAGACGGGAATCCTCTGTTTTTCTGAAGCACAAAGAAACTTACTGTGGTCCTTCGT
>OMKD01000282.1 GCA_900299495.1 Sphingobacteriales bacterium | reverse complement strand
GGATGGTATTGTTGACAGATTCCGTTTCCACATTTTCCGGAGCTGGTCCCACTACTTTAATTCGCAATGTTTTTAGATTTGCTAATCCAGGATTTCCGAAATCGTCTAAAGCCTTGAATACGATAAAATAGGGTTGATCGCTAATATGTTCACATTGGGTATTCCATTCAAAGACCCCTTGCACAATTGGGTTGCTATAACCTGATGGAGCATCGAATGTTGCATTTCCAAAGAAGGAGGACTGTAAAGGACCACCTAATGCGGTAAGCAACACTTTGTCTCCTGGATTTGGATCATCTGCAAATACATCAACAGTAAGCGTCTGACCTGCTACCACACAAATATAATCTTCAGTATCTATTGTAGGCGGTTGATTGTCGTTACAGTTTTCGATGAGTATCTGCATATCTCTAACCATGGTATCAATAGGCTCTCCATCTCTCCAGGAGATTATGATCATCGCTATATTGTATTCTCCGGCAACCTGTGGTGTAGTCCAGAGGAAATCACCTGTTACGGGGTCGAGACTATAACTATTTTCAGGTCCGGGACCAATGAAATTTGGAAATAAATAATTTGGTACTTCCGTATGAATGCTTTGAAGTGGTGTGATCATTTCAAAGGATAAACTATCTCCATCAGGGTCAATTGGGTTGGGGTTATGAATAAAAGGTTGACCAACACAGCCTACATCAATAGGAGGCTGAAGGAGCATCGGAGTACTATTGGGACCATCGAACTGACAATTTAAAAAGGTATAGGTGGTTTGGATATGGAAAGGTACAGTATCAGAGTTAGGAGCATTCACGTTTAGAATTCCTCCATTTCTGTTTGGGTCAGTCATGGATATCGTATAGGTTCCACTTGCGGTGTAGGTATGGGTTGCGATATATAGGTTCTTCTTGGTATCATTACCTAAGGGTTCGCCATTATTGTTTGGTCCATTGGATCGAATAATCATTTCGCAGGTACCATCACCCCAACAGATTTCAAGGGAGTCTCGATCTGCGGCTACACTGGATTGTTTGGTATATGTTGTAATAATTGCTTGTACGCTAAAGTCAGTACATTCTCCAATTGGCGTAATTGATATCTCTCCAGCTCTGTTATGCGTTGCAAGAAGGCATTGGGGTGCGATTATTGAAAAAAAGAAAACTAAAAAATGAATGTTCTTCTTTGGCATGCTTTAAAATTTAATTTGTGGGAACCGGGAACAATCGTATTGCTACCATAAGATAGTCAACAGAGTAACGAAATAACAAAATATTTAGTTTTTTTAGATCCCTCTTTAATTATAGAGTATCTAGGATTTTGCAAAAGAATTGTAGTACTGGTGTTAATCAAAATCCTTGCAAGGCCTTTTTTAAGGATGCTCTCCAATCTGGAATAGATATTCCGGTGTGCTGAATAATTTTAGTTTTATCCATCAAACTAAAGGAAGGTCTTTTCGCGGCTGTAGGAAATTCGCTGCTGGGGATTGGATTTACAGCACAATCTATATGATTAAAAATCATGATGCTTTTAGCAAATTCATACCAAGTACAGGAACCTTCATTGCTGTAGTTATAAATACCGAAGCATCTTTTTTCAATCAAAGCAAAAATAGCATGGATCAGATCTTCTGTCCAGGTCGGACTTCCAATTTGATCATTGACAATATTGAGCACATCTCTTTCTTGCCCAAGTCGGATCATTGATTTTACGAAATTATTTCTGTGTCTTGAGTATAACCAGGAAGTCCGAATGATAGCGGATGAACTACAATGCTCAAGGATTGCTTTTTCACCAGCTAGCTTAGATTGTCCATAAACGTTAATTGGATCGCAGGCATCAGATTCTTTAAAAGCATTCGGTCCGACTCCATTATAAACATAATCTGTTGAAACATGAATCAAGTAGCAATCGTGTTTGGCACATTGACGTGCTATTAGAGAGCAGGCATTTTCGTTTATAAGAAAGGCTTCTTGTTGTTCTTCTTCAGCCTTATCTACTTGAGTATAAGCTGCGAAGTTTAAAAATATGTCAGGTTTTGAATTTGTGAAGGCTTCTTCAATGTGTTGGGAATCTCCCAAGTCGAATTCAGGTCGACTAAGAAAAACAAAGTCATAAAGGTCTTGGTATTGCTCTTGATGTTCAACAAGTGTTTTACCCAGTTGACCACTGGCACCACTGACGAGTATGACTTTCTTTTTATTCATTAAAAAGCAGGTTTGTGATCTCCGAAAGCAGGCTGTACTTTATCCTTTTCAGAGAGTATGATATCTTCTGAAGCCAATTGCCAGTCAATACCTAATTGGGCATCATTATAAATCAATCCACCTTCAGCTTCTTTGTTATAGAAGTTGTCGCACTTATAAAAGAACTCAGCACTTTCTGATAATACGGCATAACCGTGGGCGAATCCTCTTGGAACAAATAATTGCTTTTTGTTTTCAGCACTTAGAATGATGGAAAAGGACCTTCCATAGGTTTTGGAATCTAGTCTAAGATCTACGACTACATCAAGTACCTTTCCGGATATAGCCCTAACGAGTTTTGCCTGAGCATATGCACCCGTTTGATAATGAAGACCTCTTAATACCCCATAGTTAGATTTAGCCTGATTATCCTGAACAAATTGGGAGTAAATTCCTGCTGCTTTAAAGGCATTCTCATTAAAGCTTTCATAGAAATATCCACGTTCGTCTTCCCAAACCTGTGGTTCGAAAATTAAAAGGTCTTCGATATCCGTTTTTACAAAAGGCATTATTCTTATTTTTTCCTGAAGTGAATAGTAATAGGAACTCCTGAGAAATCATAGCTTTCTCTAAGCTGATTCTCTAGGTAATTCTTATAACTTTCTCTCAGGTGTTTGGGATTGTTACAGAAGAAGGCAAATGCCGGATAGTGTATTGGTAATTGAGTAACGTACTTGATCTTTACATAAGAGCCTCTGTATGTTGGAGGTGGTACGCGCTCGATTTTTTCCTGCATAAGCTCATTTAGATCCGAGGTGCGAATCTTGCGAGTACGATTTTCAAAAACTCGAACACCTTGTTCGATAGCTTTGAAAATTCTTTGCTTTTCTTTTACGGACATGAATACGATAGGAATATCGTTGAATGGAGCAATCTTGTCACGGATTTCTCTTTCCATATCCCTTGCAGTATTGGTTTCTTTTTCGATAAGGTCCCACTTGTTGACAAGGATGACCATACCTTTATTTCGTTGCTGCGCCAATCTGAAGATCTTCATATCTTGCGCTTCAACACCAGTCTGTGCATCGATCAACAAGAAACAAACATCTGATTCTTCAATAGATTTGATGGCACGCATTACAGAATAAAACTCCAGATTTTCATGAACCTTAGCCTTTTTGCGCATACCAGCAGTGTCAATAAGCATGAATTCCTTATCGAACTTTTTATATACGCTATGTATGGAATCTCGAGTTGTACCTGCAATATCTGTTACTATATTTCTGTCGTCACCAAGGAGTGCATTGGTGAAAGATGATTTTCCTACATTAGGTTGACCTACGATAGCAAATTTTGGAATTTCGATAGTTTCTTCCTCTTCTTCCTCCATGTCTTCGACAACTGCATCCAATAGTTCTCCTGTACCACTACCTGTGATTGAAGAAAGGAAGAAGGTGTTTTCAAAACCAAGAGACCAAAATTCATTAGCTTCTAACAAACGGGCATTATTATCAACCTTGTTTACGGCTAAGTACACGGGCTTATTTCCTTTGCGAAGCATATTTGCTACATCTTCATCCAGGTCAGTAATACCGGTTGTGCAATCAACCATAAATATAATGATGGATGCTTCAGCAATTGCTATTTCAACCTGAGATCGAATGGCTTTTTCGAATACATCATCCGAGCCTTGTACAAAACCTCCGGTATCTACTACTGTAAAGGTTTTGCCATTCCAGTATGAACTTCCATACTGACGATCGCGTGTCACTCCACTGAAGTCATCAATGATAGCTTGTCTTTGTCCTATCAACCGGTTGAATAGTGTTGATTTCCCCACATTTGGCCTTCCTACCACTGCAACAAGATTACCCATAATTCATTTTTATTAATAAAGTGCAAAGAAACGGATTCCTTGCCTAAAAAAGTCATTTATAAAAGATAAACAATAAAAATATCAGTTCTTAATCCTGATAACCAAAGTTTTTAAGCAATTGGTCGTTATCTCTCCAACCGTCTTTGATTTTTACATGCATTTCAAGGAACACCTTAGTTTGTAAAAATGCCTCGATTGATTTTCTAGCTTCGGTACCTAGTTTTTTGATTCGCTCCCCTTTATGGCCAATGATTATTGGCTTTTGAGATTTTCTGTCTACATAAATCAAGGAGGAAATGCGTACTAAGTCTTCTCCCGATTTTGTTTTCGTTTCTTTAAAGGATTCGATTCCTATCTCTACAGAATACGGGATTTCTTGTTTGTATTGCTCCAGTATTTTTTCTCGAATAATTTCACTTACAAAAAAACGCTCTGGTTTATCTGTAAGTTGGTCCTTGGGATAATAGGCTGGTCCTTCAGGAAGTATATCTGTAATCGTTGACAAAAGCTCATTGGTGTTTGTGTGATTCAATGCCGAGATTGCAATCACATGCTCAGCTCCGGTACGCTCTTTCCAATATTTTTTTGCCTCCTCAATCTCCTCTTCCTTGAGAAGATCCATTTTATTCAAAACGATGATCTTAGGGACAGGTTGTTTTTTTACAACTTCAATAAATGCGTCACCTTCTTCATACTGGTCTTTAAGGTCAATGATAAGAAGGATAAGATCTGCATCATCAAAGGAGCTGTAGATGAATTTATTCATCGCCTTTTGCATTCCATAATTCGGATCCTTGATATGTCCAGGAGTATCAGAGAATACGAATTGAAAATCTTCGCCACTCAGTATTCCGATGATTCTGTGCCGGGTTGTTTGTGGTTTGCTGGTAATGATTGACATACGCTCACCCACTAATGCATTCATTAATGTTGACTTACCTGCGTTTGGTCTACCTAGTATATTTACGAATCCGGATTTATGCATAAATTATTTTTGTTCAATCCATTTTGGTGTATTGTCCAAAAGGGTTTGAAGATGTTCCATAAAAGTTAGCGGTTTGAATTTTCTCCAATTGACGGGATAGCTGTCCGGAAAGATGAATGCGTGTGTGTCGATGTTTGTTTCTTTCAGCTCCTCATACACGTGATTCCTTACATTTAGCAAACATAGCCAGCCAAATTCTTCCCCAACATCCTGAGCCCATTCCTCGTAATAGCAATCATCAGAGGCATGGAAATTCAAAACATTTTCACAAATCAGCACAAATTTAATAATTCCCTCATTAATAAGGTGATCAGCAATTTCACTTTTTAAATACATGATATCATTTCCTATAGCATCATTCCATTCTCCAATTAATTCAATGATTGCAAATCCATTGTCATAGTCAGCAAATAGAATCTTCAAGTATAGCGTTTCTGACCCAAATCCATCCCATTGCGGATGAATATAGTAGTTGTATATTTTTTGAGAGAACTCAAACTCACTGTATTCCTTGTTGAAAAAGGGAGATTTTTTGTCCTGGTCGGATCGATACTCTTGTCTCCAGCGAAAGAATGGCTCTATATCGTGCATTTTTTTTATGCAAAAATAAGCGATATTTTAGCATCATGTTGGTTGGATTGTCACAGAACTGAAAAAGTAATGCAAAAAATAATCTTCACAGGTCCAGAGTCTTCAGGTAAGACCACTTTGTCTAAGTGGTATGCAACACATATTGGCGGAACATATGTACCTGAGTTTGCAAGATTGTATTTGGAATCGCTTAATAGAACTTATACAGAGGAAGACTTAAGACTGATTGCAAAAGGGCAGTTTGAGATGATGGAATCGGCAGTTCAAGCAGATAAGCAAGTGGTATGTGATACAGGTATGCTAGTCATAAAAATATGGGCAGCCCTTAAGTTTGATATTCAAATTGATCTAGTAAATTCCAGTTTAGTACAGGATTTTGATTCTCTTTATATATTGTGTAAGCCAGATATACCCTGGGAACCTGATCCGCTTAGGGAGGATGAGCATAACAGAGATTGGCTATTTGAGTACTATGAAGATCTTTTGCAAAAGTTAAACCTTCAGTATGTGGTCTTAAAAGGAAGTTTGGAGCATCGGAAAAAAGTACTTTCTGAATTAAAATTACCGGAATAGGACACTATCCCTTCATTTTTTGTTTTACATTTGTGCTACTCATTTGGGGTGCCTGTTTAGTCAGGCTGAGATCACACCCATAGAACCTGCCCAGGTAATGCTGGGAAGGGAAATGCCCGTCTTTGTGCGTGCAGGGTTATTTATTATCTGCAAATTTTAATCGGGGCCCCTCCGGTTATACAAAAAATCTATTATGCGTAATTTGTTTTCTACACTAATTACAATGTGTATTTGTTTGGCATCAGTGTATGGTCAAACAGACATTATCGGTCAGATCACGGATCTGGACGGGGAAGCTGTTGAAGGCGCTACTATTTATGTAGCGGAAACACAACAAGGAACAGTATCTGATGAAAATGGTCGTTATCAATTAGGTGGTTTTGAGCCAGGCATCGAATACAAGGTTCGTTATTCATTTGTTGGTTTCGAGCCTGTTTATCGTACAGTAACATTCAATAAAAGGAATGTTCGAATTATGATGAACGCTCAGTTTACTGAAAATACCTACCAGCTTAAGGATGTTCTTGTATATTCAACAAGAATAAAAGAAGGTTCTCCATTTGCTTATACCGACATGGATAAGGAGGAAATAGAGGAGAACAACCTCGGGGTAGATGTTCCATTTTTATTGAGATGGACGCCTTCTGCTGTGGTAACCTCAGATGCAGGTACAGGTATAGGATACACAGGTATTCGTATCAGAGGTTCTGCGCCAACAGCAACGAATGTTACGATCAATGGTATTCCTTTGAATGACGCGGAATCACACGGTGTTTTCTGGGTGGATCTTCCGGATTTTGCTTCTTCAGTTCAGGATATTCAGATTCAGAGAGGGGTAGGTACTTCTACGAATGGTGCAGGAGCATTTGGTGCATCCATAAACCTAAATACGAACACACTGGAGGAGGATGCTTATGTGAAGTTAGGTTCAACAGTTGGTTCATTTAATACACTAAAGACGAATGTACAAGCTGGTTCTGGATTGTTGGGCGGTAAATTCTTATTGGAAGGACGTATATCTAAAATCGATTCTGATGGTTATATAGATCGTGCTAGCTCAGACTTGGATTCATGGTTTGCTTCTGCTGCTTATGTTGGCAAGGGTTCTTTACTTAGGTTCAATGCTTTTTCTGGACACGAGATAACTTATCAGGCATGGAATGGTACAGATCCTAGTTTAGTAGATGTGGATTCAACTAGGACATACAATGTATCAGGAACAGAAAAGCCTGGAGAACCTTACGATAACGAGGTTGATAACTACAGACAAGATCATTATCAATTGCTTTATAACTATAAATTCAACAAGAACATTGATCTTAACCTTGCAGGCCATTACACGAGAGGTTTGGGTTACTATGAAAGCTATAAGGCAGAAACGGTTATTTTGTCTGATTCAACTGAATACAGAGATGCTGTACGCAGAAAGTGGTTGGATAATCATTTTTATGGTGCTACATATTCCTTAAATTACCGTTCTACAGATACTAAATTTAATGTAACTCTTGGTGGAGCATATAATGAGTATCTAGGTCGTCATTTCGGTGAATATATTTGGATAGAGGGAGAGCCGATTTTGGATGAGAATTATAGCCTTTATGATAATGATTCTGAAAAGAGCGACTTCAATGTTTATTTAAAAGCAGACTATGATCTTACAGATAAATTGTCTGTTTTTGGGGAGGGTCAATTACGTGTATTAAACTATACATTTGTAGGTGTTGATGATAATGGTGTTGAGAAAATCGGAGATGCAAGTCTAAACTTCTTTAATCCTAAGTTTGGATTGAATTATAAGTTGACGGATGAACAATCAGTATACGGATCATTTGCTATTGCGAACAGAGAACCGAATCGCGATGATTATGTGGACAATCCAGTAAACGAACGTCCAACACATGAAACGCTTACGGACTATGAGTTAGGATACCGATTTACAGGAAAGCAATTAGTGTTTAATGCAAATGCATACTATATGGATTATGAGAATCAGTTGGTTTCAACGGGAGCGCTGAATTCTGTAGGTGCATATATTCGTACAAACATTCCAGAATCAGTACGCATGGGGCTTGAGCTAGATGTTCGTGCAACATTGGCTGATCGTTTGATCGATCTTGGTGCTAATGCAACGATAAGTCAGAATACCATTGGAGATTATACTGCATTCCTTGATATATTTGATGCTGATTTCAATTGGACAGGCGTAAGTGAGATGGAAGTTAGTGGGCAGCCTCTTGCATTCAGTCCAGCATTGACAGCCGCTTTGAATCTTGGGTTTAATCTGATTACAGATATAGATGGTCAGGAATTGAATGTGGCTCTTTTGTCTAAGTATGTGGGTAAGCAGTACATCGATAATATGGGGAATGAGGCTGCTAGTTTGCCGGCTTATAATTTCTCTAATATTAGAGCAATCTACTCGAAGCAATTTACGCAGGGACCAAAACTTGGAATCAACTTGACATTGAGAAATATATTCAATCAGAAGTTTTCTTCAAACGCATGGTCTTATGGTTATGTAAATGGTGAAAATGACGCTGTTGAATATTTCCTAGGTTTATATCCTCAAGCAGGAAGAAACTTCTTACTGGGATTGAGTTTAGAATTTTAATAAAAAAAGGGAGCTGATTTTCAGCTCCCTTTTTTTATTAAAAATTATAGTTCAAACCAAACCTGAAAATGATTGGTATGGATATGGATTGAGAATTATCCAATACATTATAAAGCACCGAGAATTCGGTGTTTAAAATGCCTCCGACAGTGGTATATCCGAGTCCAACATACGCATTTTCTCTTTTTTCTCTTTCTTTGACAACTTCTCCCGTAGCTGAATTAACAGCAATAAAAAATTCTGATCCAAAAAGAGAGGAGAATTGGTAAACAGGATTAAAATTTGTTGTAGTTGTTTCATATTCTACATGAGCAAATATTGCTGGAAGGATTTTGTATCGACCAAAAAGGGCATAGGAGGTAGAAACTGTGTTACCGCGTTGTGGTCCTGTGAAATTAACTCCATCAAAACCATTTCCTCTGATATGACGGTATGTTGCTGAAATCCTAGGACCTATTGATAATTTATCTGTAATCTTATAACCTACCATTGATGAAACACCCAAAGCAAATTCATTAATTGAGTTATTACCTGTAAAGCCTGGGCTTACCATACCTCCAAACCAAAGTTTTTCCATTATATTTCCATCTCTGTCAAAAGCTTTATCCACTGATGAGCTTGATTTTCTTTTCGATTTACCTCTTTGTGCATAGGTTTCTGTAGAGCACAAGGAAAGCGCAAATACACTTAGTAGAATTATCAGATATCTAAATTTCATAGGTTTTAAATTTCATCTTATTTTAAGTCCCAAGGTCAAAAAATTTCATCGGGATTTAATTAAAATTTTGTCTTTTTTTTGCTTTAAGAATATAGAATGTGTTATATTTATAATAATTGCAATATATAAGCTGCTGTCAGTAAGATTCTTTCCTTTGTGTACAACGGAAATGCCCTTTTTTCATTGTTTATTCCCTCCAATATAACGTAATATTAACTATTGATAATCAAACATATCCATTACGAATAAAGGTTGTAATGGGAAAGAACGACCGAAAGGCCTCTGCTCGAATAGCGCAGGGGTTTTTTAAATTTAAACCAGTAGCCGTTTAATATTGTATCTATTTTGGAAAATGCAGTACAATTTTGTGCAAAAATTCCCTTGCATTAAATTAAATTTGTGATTCCTTAAGTTAAAAAGTACTTTTTGCTTGACTTATACCCCCCCAATAAATAAACCTGCCAATTACATAAACGGTTAAAAATCAAATTGATGCTAAAGAAGCTAATTAGTTCTACCTTACTTTTTTTCTCATTTTGCCTTGCCTTGTTTGCTCAGACAGATGCAAGTCTTGAAAATGCTAGAATTAAACAAACTCTTGAAAAGCAATTTAAAGAATACAAAGTTTTTCAATTCGATACCGATGACATTCTAAGTCAGCGGTCAGATAATCAATCTGGTTTCCTTACTAACTTCTCAATAGGAGAAACATATGATTGGACCCTTGCACTAGAACCCAATCAAATCAAATCCGATAATTATAAATTACGAATTGCAACTGACTATGGTGTGGTAGACGGTATTTCAAATACTGATATCAATACTTTTAAAGGAATCGTTCATGGTACTAATCAAGAGGTGCGCTTGACTATCATGGAAGACTATATATATGGTTATATCGAAACAGGCAGCGATGCTGTTTTTATAGAGCCTTTAGATTATTTTGTTAAAGGAGCTGCGGAAGACCTTTTTGTGGCTTATCGTGCAAGTGAACTTGCTCCAACAGCACCATTAAAATGTGGGGTAACTGAAATGAGGAAGAGGATTAGAACACTTCGTACGCAGAAACAAATACCATATAAGGATAATGAGCAGCAAAGTCGTAACAGGATGCCAGGAAATTGTTATGAATTGGAGATTGCTTATGCGAATGATTTTTTAATGTTTCAGGAGTTTGGTTCAGTAGCAGCTGTTGAAGGGCATGTAAATGCAGTATTGAACAATGTGCAGGGAAACTATGACGATGAATTCAGCGATGAAATCCAATTCTTAGTTGTCGAAATATTTGTTCCTACAAGCTCTGCAGCAGATCCATTTACTAGTTCTACAGATTCAGGAGTTTTATTAGATGACTTTACGGATTGGGGTCCGACTGGATTTTCTGCGACGCATGATATTGGGGCATTATGGTCTGACCGTGATTTCAATGGAGGAACCATTGGTTTGGCATGGGTAGGAGCTGTGTGTAGTAATTTTAGATATCATATTTTACAAAACTTCTCATCTAATGCTAATTACCTAAGGGTGCTTCATGCGCATGAAATGGGACATAATTTGGATCTTACACACGATCCGTCTGGTTCAAACACAATTATGGCTCCATCTGTGAATTCAGCTACTAGTTGGTCCACTCAATCACAAAATGAATTCGATGCATATATTCCAAGCATTGATCCACCAAATGGTTGTCTATCCTTTTGTCCTCCTCCGGTACCACCGGTTGCTATTTTCTCACCCAACTATAACGTAGTCTGTCCAGGGTCTTTTGTGACTTTATTAGATCAATCAATTAATTCACCTACTTCCTGGTCTTGGAATATACCTGGAGGTACTCCTAGTTCAAGTACAGAGAAAAGTCCAACTGTTCAGTTCAATAATGTGGGTACATATACGATAACACTGACAGCATCAAATGCAAACGGATCCAATACAGCGAGTGGTGTAGTTACTGTTTTAGCGAGTGGAGGAACGGATATCTTCTTTTATGAAGGATTTGAATCTGGCGCTGGTCAATTTACTATTGAAAATCCTGATAATTCAGATACTTGGGTAAATACTACAGTGCAGGGTACACGTGAGGGTGATAAGGCTATGTATGTGAATAATTTTGACTACAACGCAGTAGGTCAGGAAGATGGACTTGTTTCTCCAGTTCTTGATTTTACAGGCAGGACAAATACAAGCCTTGATATTGAATATGCATATGGTCGATATAATAACACTTATAAGGATTCTTTAAAGGTCTATATTTCTACTAATGGTGGAAGTACATATACCACAATTTTTGCGAATACAGATAATGGAAGCGGAAATTTTGGAACTGTTCCTTCTACTACCTCCGAGTTCTTTCCATCCCAAGATACAGATTGGTGTTTTGCAACTACCTACGGTCCAGGATGTCTGAATTTGGATTTATCTGCATATGATGGATTGCCGAACATAGTTGTTAAAATTGTTAATAAGAATGGTTATGGAAATAATATGTACGTGGATAATGTGCGATTTACAAGTTCTTGTGTCGTCCAAAATCCTCCTGTAGCATTATTCTCCGGAGTACCAACTGATGGATGTTTTCCCTTGGTAGTATCTTTCTTTGACCAATCCACAAACTCTCCAAGTTCCTGGTTGTGGTCATTCCCTGGCGGAACTCCAGCAACTTCTAACCTTCAGAATCCAACTGTTGTATATGCTAATCCAGGAAACTATTCGGTGACTTTGACTGCTATAAATGGAGCGGGTTCAGATACAGAGACAATATCCGGAATGATTACTGTGGATGGACCTCCAGTTGCCTCTTTCACTTCGGTAAATAACAATGGCACGGTAGACTTTACCAATACAAGTACGGGAACTAATCTATCTTATCAATGGGCATTCGGGGATGGTGAAGGCTCTGCTTTGCCTAATCCAAGTCATACCTATACAGATGATGGGACGTACACGGTGGTATTAGTTGTGACAGGACCTTGTGGACAAGATGTGTTTGAGCAAACAATTTTTGTAGAGAGTTTGCCAGTGGCTGGATTTTCAGCCTTAGAAACAGATATATGTGTTGGAGATACGGTTTCATTTGTAGATGAGTCGAGTACCAATGTGTTAGCTTGGGATTGGTCATTCCCTGGGGGTACACCAAGTACTTCTGATCTTGAAAACCCTCAAATAGTATATAATACTGCAGGTGTATATCCCGTAACACTTATTGTCACAAGTACCGTTGGGAATGATACCTTGGTAAGGAATGATTTTATAACGGTAGATCCTTTGGCAACGGCAGGTTTTACAAGTGTAGTTAATGGAAATGATGTTAGCTTTACAAATACCTCCACAGATGCATCAACATATAATTGGACATTTGGTGACGGTGCTAGTAGTACAGAAACGAATCCAAATCATACTTATGGTTCTGATGGGACTTATACCGTTGAGCTTATAGCAAGCAATGACTGTGGTTCAGACACAATAAGCCAGGAGGTAATACTCAGTTCTTTGCCTCAGGCAGGTATTTCATCAGATGTCAACATTGGTTGTGTTCCACTTACTGTAAATTTCCTGGATCTTTCCAGTGCTAATACCACTTCATGGTTGTGGACTTTTGAGGGAGGTACACCTTCAACATCTACTGATCAAAATCCTTCCATTGATTATAACTCTGTGGGAACCTTTGATGTAACCTTGGTTGCTACAAATGCTAATGGTAGTGATACTGTATCATTACAGGACTATGTGGTAGTGAGTGATGTGCCAAGTAGTGACTTTATATCCAGTATAAATGGTCAGGTAGTAACTTTTATAAATCAATCTGTAGGTGCAGATACTTATTTATGGAATTTTGGCGATGGGACAACAGATTCATCATCTGACCCAGTTTATGATTATGGAGCAGATGGTATTTATACAGTTAGTTTGATTGCTACAAATAATTGTGGTTCGGATACTTTAATTCAAGATATAGAGATCGCAACTTTACCAGAAGCTGGATTTATTTCAGATAATCAAGGTGGATGTCTTCCTGTAGAAATTCAATTCACAGATACCTCATCGGCAAATACGGATTCTTGGTTGTGGACCTTTGAAGGAGGTACTCCGTCGAGTTCAACAGATCAAAACCCATTGGTTTCTTATAACACAGAAGGTGTTTATGATGTACAGTTAATTGTAACCAATGAGCTTGGTTCTGATACCTTGCTGTTAGAAGATTATGTAGAAACATTTGCCTTGC
This sequence comes from Sphingobacteriales bacterium, assembly GCA_900299495.1. Taxonomy (GTDB): domain Bacteria; phylum Bacteroidota; class Bacteroidia; order Chitinophagales; family Saprospiraceae; genus AM-2324. Next base: position 3,904 of record OMKD01000282.1, on the reverse strand, counting down.
CGCTTCCATCATTTACATATTCAGGCTCAGGCTTAGATATAGACTTTACAAATACAAGTCAATTTGCAGATTCTTATTTCTGGGATTTTGGTGATACAAACTCCAGTACGGATACTGATCCTTCTCATACTTATGGTGAGGTGGGAACATACACTGTAACCTTATTTGCGATTAATAGTTGTGATACCGTTTCTATCACAGAAACCTTGAATGTGAATCTTGGTCCGCAGGCTATAATCAATTCAGATCTAACAGAGGGATGCCCTGATTTAACGGTTTCATTCGATGATGGAGCTTCACCTGATGTGGACACCTGGGAATGGACCTTTGAGGGGGGGAATCCTGCATCCTCAACGGATCAGCAACCAACGGTTACTTACACAAGTCCGGGTGCTTATGATGTTCAACTGATTGTTGGCAATGTAGATGGAACAGATACCTTGTTATTGGAGGATTATATAACTGTATTTGGATTACCAAACGGAGGATTTACAACTTCAATAAATAATGATGAGGTTGTATTTACGAATACCTCTATCAATGCCGATACTTATGAGTGGCAATTTGGAGATGGGGAGATTTCCAATGAGTCTAACCCTGTTTATATATATACAGCTGACGGAGCTTATACAGTCCTTTTAATCGCGGAAGGTCCTTGTGGAGTAGATTCTACCACACAGGATATTTTGATAGTAACTCCTCCAACTGCAGATTTTGCCATATCTGCAGATTCGATTTGTGAGGGAGGTATTGTTCAGTTTACAAATACATCATCTTCTAATTCTACTGAATTTAACTGGTCTTTTGAGGGTGGAACACCTTCGAATTCAACGGAAGAGAATCCAGAAGTGGTTTATTCAACGCCAGGGCAATATGATGTAAGCTTGATTGTTGAAAATGCAGCTGGTCAGGATTCTTTAATTCTATCAGGTGTAATTACTGTTAGTCCAAATCCTATTGCTCAATTTAGTAGTTCTGTTAATTTAGGAACTGTTAATACAGTTAATAATTCAACAAATGCTACTCAATACGCATGGTATTTTGGAGATGGTGGTGAGAGTAATGAATTCGAGCCTCAGTATGTATACGCTGAAGAAGGCATCTACGAAATATTACTCATTGCGTCTAATGCATGTAGCGTAGATAGTTTTACCCAGGAAGTAGAAATTATATTGCCTCCTACAGCTGATTTTGAGGTGAGCTCGAACAATGGATGTACACCATTCGAGGTGGAGTTCTTTAATCTTTCCTCTACTAATACGGATACATATAATTGGACATTTGAGGGAGGTACACCTTCGACTTCAACGGAGGAAAATCCAACAATTGTTTATAATACGGAAGGGGTGTTTGATGTCCAATTGGTAGTGAGTAATGCAGTAGGATCAGATACGCTTAATTTAGAAAATTATATGACCGTTGGTTTGGGTGCAATCGCTGATTTTACTACAGTAGTTAATGGTAATCAAGTAAGTTTTACGAACAATTCAAGTAATGGACAAAGCTATTCTTGGGATTTTGGTGATACTCAAAGTAGTAGTGAAGAAAATCCTGTACATACCTATAGCTCTGATGGTGTTTATACTGTTATTTTAAGTGTAACCAATGATTGTGGTACCGTAACAGCAGAGCAAGAAATTGTTATTTCAGTTGGAGCTCCGGTAGCTTTATTTGAAATCAATCAACAATCCTTCTGTTCAGGGTCCGAAGTTGAATTTATAAATCTTTCTTCCTCTAATGCAGAATCATTCGAATGGAGTTTCCCTGGTGGAACACCATCTACCTCAACAGCTGAAAATCCAGTTGTTGTTTATGCAGATGCTGGTATTTATTCTGTAACATTAATCGCCAGTAATTCAAATGGCCAAGGTGTTTATCAGGCGATAGGAGAGGTTGTAGTATTCGATGCTCCTGTTGCTGATTTTGATCATACTGTTTCAGGATATACAGCTACGTTTATCAATAATTCTCAGAACGGATCTTCTTACATCTGGGATTTTGGTGATGGCTCGAATACTTCAAATAGTGATTCTCCAACATATTTGTATCCAGAAAATGGAGAGTATTTGGTAACACTTACGGTTATAAATCCTTGTGATACTGTTGTTGCGCAAAATACAGTAATAATCGATGCAGCGGCTCCAACAGCTTTCTTTACGGCTGAGCCAACGAGTGGCTGTGCACCTTTAGAAGTTACTTTTATTGATCAATCCAGTGATAATGTTAGTGAATGGTCGTGGGTTTTTGAAGGAGGTACTCCTGCCACTTCTTCTGAGCAGAATCCTACAGTTTTGTATGAAAATATAGGTGAATTTGATGTGAGTTTAACTGTTTCAAATGCAGGTGGTTCAGATGCTATATTATTCGGGAACTATATTGAAGTAGGAAAAGGACCTGAGGCTTTGTTTAACTATCAAGTAGGGGCTTTAGGAGGTATTCAGTTTAATAACTTTTCCATAAATGCATCAAGTTATAGCTGGACATTTGGAGATGGGAGTATGAGCTCTGTTATTTCACCACTGCACTTTTATGATGAGGCAGGTGTTTATGAAGTTCAGTTAGTTGCTTTTAATGAATGTGGAAATGATACGATGGTGACAACATTGGAGTATGTTCCTGTATCTATCAACGAATTGACTGAAATTACTTCATTGACCGTTTATCCAAATCCAACAAATGGCAGCTTTGAGTTCAGTCTTACTATGGCAGAACAATCAGAACGTATACTTCATGTTTCTTTGCTTGATTTATTAGGTAGGGAGCTTGAGCAAAAAGAATATAAGGTACTCAATGGTACATTAAATTCAGGTTTTGATATTTCTGATCTTCCATCTGGATTGTATTATTTAGAATTTGAATCTGAAGGTCGGAAAACTGTCGAGAGACTGATAAAGATCTAAGTGATTATAATAATAGTATTAAAAAGCGGGCAAAATTCATTTAAGAATTTTGCCCGCTTTCTTTTTTAACACCACAATTAGTGCACTTTGTCATATAGAAATATTTCTGTTGATTTGTCCTGTCACTAAACTGCCAATTGAGATTATATCAAAATAAGAAATGAACAAAAGATATATATTATACATACTCAAATAGAAATCTATAAAATATTTATTCTAACAGGTTTATCCTGATTAAAAAGTTCAATTAAGTAAATCAGACCTAGCCCCAGATTTAAATGGGTCTCTACTTATTCTCACCTTAAGTATATCACAGCTGCGTTGTTGTGCGAATGTTTTTTGGGATTTTTAAAATTGTAGTAAGTATGAGACTTCACTCCTTTAAGGTCTTGGCTATTGCCATGTCATTAATGGTAATCACTAATCTTTCTGCTCAGGATTGTTCTTGTGTGGATTGTCCTATAGACATTTTTAATTTACAGACACATACCAGTACAATTGATGTACAGGTTGCCGGTCCAAATGATTTGGGTTCCTGCGGTATCAATGAAGTTTGCTTCACTATCGCGCATACCTGGGTTGGAGATTTGTCTGTTTCTTTAGTATCTCCTGCCGGTCTTAAGTATTTAGTTATGGCGGACGCTGAGAATATGCCTCCAAATGGTTGTGGAAATTCTGAGAATAACCTTAATGTATGTATTACTACAGGAACCAATAATCCCATTACAAACAATACAGAATATGTTTGTAATGGATCTAGTGGTTTTTGTATGGAAGGTGGATTTACAGTTCCTTGTGGTGGCGTTACAGATCCTTTCGATGGCGCACTTCAGGCTCCAAATTGTGATTTAAATGATTTTAATGTACCAGGTCATCCTGCAAATGGTCAATGGACTCTGGTTGTGAATGATATTTGTAATCTGAATATCGGTCAACTTATAGACTGGTCAATTAGCTTTGATTGTGGCACATCCTCTTGTATGGGATGTGATGCGGATGGAGGG
>OMKD01000281.1 GCA_900299495.1 Sphingobacteriales bacterium | reverse complement strand
GTTTCCGATAAACTGGATGCATCTATTGGGAATTTAAAATTAACAGGCATACCATCTAACTGACTTCCTATTTGATTACACAATAGACTTGGTAGTCCATTATCAAGACCAAAAAAAGCCGACACAAGCGTATCTTGTGCTATTGCACCGGTAAAAAAAGATAAAATTGTTATTGCGGAAAGCAGGAATCTTCTACTCATATTTTTGCCTTTTACAATTGCTCACAACAGCTTGGGTATCTTGTCTTAGCTAAGGTTGGAATACTATACAATATAGCTATTGTTAGGCAGAGTTTTTTTATCTACAATTAATATTAATCAATTTTTCTACTTCATTTCCGTATAGTTCTGAATATCCAAGTTCAATTGCCTTTTGTAAGTCAGAACATCCTTTATCCATTTCGTTTTTATCCAGAAAGACCAAGGCTCGGTTCTTATAAGCATAAGAATTTGTTGGAAGTAATTTTAAAGACTGGTTGATGTCGGACAATGCTTTATCATCTTTGTCAAGCTTGAAGTAAGCAAACCCTCTGTTATTTAAAGTGTATGCTTTAATTGACCGAAATTCTAAACTGTCTGGAATAATTTCAATCAATGTATTGTAGTCAGCTATGGCTTTCTCAAATTGTTCATCCTCCATGAAGAAATAGGCCCTTTCTTCATATGCAAAAGATTGTTTAGGTTGAATCTCTATAGCTTGATTATATCCCTTTAAAGCTAATTCTTTGTTTCCTAGTTCGTTATTTATTGTCGCAATTAATACAACTACCTCATACTCTTTTGGATCTATTTTTAAAAGCTTGTCATATTCACTTATTGCTTTCGCAAATTGACCTGCTTTATAAAGGAATCCGGCCTTGATTTTAATAAGGGCTGGATTATTGGGTTCCTCAGAAAGAGCCATATCAATATCAGGAATAATTTGACTCATTTCATATTCGCCGGATAGGTGATACAATACCGCTCTGAAACCGTAAGCTTCATAATAATCAGGCTTGATCTCTATTGCTTTATTTACTGCATCTATTCCTTGTTGCTCCTTTCCTAAACTAAACAATGCTCGACCTTTTACAGTCCAGGAAACATAATCGAAAGAATCTTTTTCAATTAGCTTGTCAGCAAAGCTTACTGCTTTCTGATATTCTCCATTGTTGAAATACGCAACAACCTTTTCGATATTCTGTGCTGTTTCTTTTTCGGTTTGACCACAAGCTTGTATGGAACAAATCAATAGAAATAGTAAATAAAAGTTAGTTCTTCTCATCATTTTTTAATTGGCTACAATGAATGGCTATAAGCTGTACAAGCAAATTCGAAGAGTATGCTGACATGTGCAAATATCTATTGTTGTTATAAGTCTTATCTGCAGTCTTACTTGTTCTCAAATAAATTTTCTATAAAATCATAAAGTTCTTTGAATTTTCTATCACTAAAAGGGTCATCAATCCTTTTTTCATAAAAATCACCTCTAAAATTTAAATCTAAACGAATAGATACAAATATGCCATGATTTAATGAAGGTGGATAAGGTATTTTATATTGGGATAAATTTTCCTCATACTCGATACGAAACTGGTTGAGCGTCAAAGTAAAAATTTTATCCATCTCAGTTTTACTCAAGTCCACTATCAATGTGTCAACAGGTATTCTATTTTGATTTTGATCGTATGAATATTTGATTTTATACAGTGAATTCTGCTTAAAATTTTCATAGCTTAAACCATTTGGAAAAATAATTATATAATCGTCTTCAAACTGCATGTGGTTGAAGTCAATTTCAATTTCAAAATCATAGAATCGACTTAACTTTCCTGATTGACCTTTTACATTATTTGAAATAAGTATGATTATAAATATGATGATGTTTTTCATTTCAAAATGTGTTACAAACTTAGGTATATACTGAGTGGCTAGCCGTTCTTGCTGCCATAATGCTATGTGCATTGTTGTACTCTGTGTTTATTTTTTGATTTAATTTTTTATCCTTTGAAAATTCAACAGTTATTCTTTCCGCATGTAAAAAGTGAAAATAGAATTCCCAAAAAAAGCATTTTGCTTAATTCTTCATCAGACAAAATATCTCCTTCATTATACTTCAATGTATATATTTTTATTGGACAGACTTTGTAAAAACAATTTGCAGATTCAAATGCAAAAATGAAATCGCTTTCATTCTCTTTGTTAACCTTTTCAGTATGGAAATATCCAATTCTTCCTATGATATTGTTATTAGAATTATTGATGAACTACCTATAGCTCGTTTCTACTTTAAGCATTAAGCAATTTAATATTTAATCTATAGCTTCAGAATACAGCTGCGACTTTTGTTCGAAAGGCTTAGTTAAGCTTCTATATACCAAATAAAAAATCACTCATGCAGAATGACTACACGAATGATTTCCATTTCAACAAAGTCCATTTAAATTCTGTAAAATTACTATCAGTTATTGACCACTAGTTTTAAAAGCTGAACCCCTTCAATACTTGAAAAAGAAACAAAGTATAGTCCAGCTCTTAAATTTCTAATAGATATTCGCTCATCACCTGGTTCATTTGAATGATAAACCAATCTTCCATTGACATCATATATACTTACTGTATTCAACTGCCTTAGATCACCTGTGATATTTATAAACTCTCCTGCAGGATTCGGATAGACCTTGAACACCTTACTAACATCTTTGCCGTCATTATGATTTGTTGTATTATTAGCCTCTTCTATGGTATATTCAAAGAACTCATATTCGGCTCTCCTCGGTTCAAGAATCATAGCATCATCGTTTTGTGCCCTTACATAGTATCTGATTTCATCATCCATAGACTGAAATGGAATAAGAGCTCCATAGATACCATCACCGGCCAGTCCATCATTGCTCAGACCATCATCCCGCATCTCAACAGGCTCAAAGAAAGAAGAATACTCCTTATGGGTAGAAATCATCAAATCGACCTGAGTGGCATTGGATACTACAGAAGTAACCCACACATCCTGCCCTTCCTGAGGTGCCTCAATTGTTCTACTTGTATTGGATAGTGTCGGGGGTATTTTATTGATTTCAGGATGGCTCTCTAAATAAGTAAGCCGATTATTTAGAGTTGGGATTACCCCATTGAAAAAATTCAAATATCCTAAATCTTCATAAAATACATCTTCATCCATATTATCGTTGAATGCTTCGTCTGGAAAGCGCTTGAATGGATCTTCCAGCACAGACTGCTCGATAAGATTCTGAATAGAATCAAACTTTGCACTAATATTCTCCTCATTATAGTTTTCCTCTATTACCGTCCTCATATGCGCAAAGTACTGCTTGTAGTATCTGTCGTGCTTCAGAATTTGCTCAATCAGAGGGCGATTGGGCTCTTCAGGGTTAACCGGTTCATCAGGATCGATCCATTTTACAACATTCCAGTCGGCATGTGCAGGCCCCATCACTCCACCGAAGGTTTCATTAACATCCCAGGGAATCATATGCCACAAACTATCTCTGTGTTTGTACAGGTAGTAGTTCTTGATATTCTTTCCAAAATAAGTATCAAGATTGGGTATCACCATAGAGACCGCCATATACCAAAGTACAGCATCGATATTTAAATTATCGTAAAGGAGGCTATCCTCATTATTCAAGACATCAATAAAATCAACCAACTCTCCCCAACCATGATCGGTTTTCATTTCATAATTAGCATAATACTGACAGCTATCCGGCCCATACCAGACCAGGTCCGGCATTGCTTGGACTATCTCTCCTCCCGTACCATTTCCCAAGCCACTGTTATCGCAGGCTAATTCAGCATCCTGAGGATTAGGATCACATTTTACCAGGGGTCCCTTTTTCCACCCATAATGCGCTTTCAAAAAATCCTTGTTGATGGATTCAGTGTTTGAATACACCCCATGATAGATCGCTTCTTCCCCTACAACACCAATATTCACCCTTATCATATTGCTCTTAGGGGCAACACAGTACTTCCTGTATATATCATAAGCGACAGCCTCTCTCACCGCTGTAGGATCCGTATATAAATTACCTAATTTCAATTTTTTATACCCCATCAGAGTTTGATCATCGACATACTCATTGATATCGATATTCAAGGGATACTTAGGCGTATCCGCCAGAATTGCAAGGGTATAAGAAATATTGCCTTTATATCGAATACCTACACTGTCATAAAGTACACCGTCCATTTCAAGACTTGCAGGCAATCTGCTCCCGTCACCAGCATTAAACCAATCAATCAGCGTCTGGTGATAATCCGGATCATAAAACTTAATGGTCATCTCTCTCAGGGTATGCATATCATACAAATCCTGAGCATTTACAAATTGAGCCAGTGCGATAAACAGAAGTACAAGTAATCTCTTCACTAGAAGTTTATATTTTATTCCTAAAATGATATCACTTCATAAGTTAAAGCAGATCGTCAAAAACCAGCGAAACAAAAAAGACTGTTTATTGGAAAAAACAAGACTTATCCCCTCTTTAAAAAAGCCAGAAACAATGCTATAACATAATTTACCTAAAATTACGCTTTGGAATTTTCACAAAAAAAATGAACAGTTTTTTCAAAGG